>JBFYWX010000082.1:0-3673 GCA_041310825.1 Desulfobacteraceae bacterium
ATTCAGGATTGCCGGGCCGCGCAGGTGGTCTCCGGGGGGGACAAGGCCTGCAGCTACGGGTGCCTGGGTCTGGGCACCTGCGTTCAGGCCTGTTTCTTCGACGCCCTGCACATGGGGCCGAACGGGCTGCCCGTGGTAAATACGGAGCGGTGCACGGGGTGCGGAAACTGCACCGCCATCTGCCCCCGGCACATCCCCAAACTGATACCGGTCTCCCAGAAGGCCGCCACCTTCTGCTGCTCGCACGACGTGGGCAAGGTGGTCAAGGAGATCTGCGAGGTGGGCTGCATCGCCTGCGGGCTCTGCAAAAAGGTCTGCCCCGAAAAGGCGGTCGAGATCGATAAATTTCTCTCTGTGGTGGATCCCGCCAAATGCACCGGATGCGGTCTATGCTTCGAAAAATGCCCCACCCACATCATCCAGGCCGTGGTGTTGACCCGGGAGTCCAGGAAAAAGGCGGCATGACACCGCGCCGGAGCGCCGCAGTGACGAACTCGCGGGTGGCGTCCCGGCACCCACAGGTGGGCCCGGCGGATCATGAGCGGTGAGCGCAACGAGATCGGCGAGGTCCTTTCCATCGAGGGACACTCGGCGCGGGTGAAAATGAAGAGGAGCTCCCGCTGTGCGTCCTGTTCTTGCGCCGGTCTCTGCAGCCCGTTCGGCAAGGAGTGGATGCTGATCACAGCCGACAACCCCATCGGTGCGACCGCCGGGCAAACGGTGCGCATCACCTACCGGGTGGAAGGGGAGGCCAAAGCCTCCTTCATTCTTTACATCGTCCCCGTGCTCGCCCTGCTCACAGGAGCCTTGCTCGGAGCCGCCATCGGCCTTTTCGAAAACCCGGATCTGTCGGCGATCGCAGTGGGCCTGGCCTTCCTAATAGTTTCGTTCGGGCTCATCAGGATGTATGCAGCCCGGAAATACGGCCGGGATCCATCCTACCACCCCGTCATTTCCGAAGTGCTGGATAACTATGAAGAAGCGACTCCGTTCCCGGAGCCTTGAGCGTCGCGCGCGAGATAAGGCGCCTCGACGCGAGAGGACCCCGACCATCATTCCAAGGAGGAACCACCGATGAACGATCAGGTTCTCGTCATGCTCTCCTGCGGGACCGACAACCCCAACCGCGCCACCCGCGCCCTGTTCTTCGCCGTCGTGGCCCAGAAAAAGGGTAAGAAAGTCGCGGTCTTCCTGCTGGACGAGGCCGTCTACCTCGCCAAGAAAGGGATCATTCAGCACATGCGGGCCGCCACCGGGGACTCGGCCGACGACCACCTGGCCTTTCTCCAGGAATGGGAAGTGCCGATCCTGGTATGCACCCCGTGCGCCATGACGCGGCAGATCACCGCAGAGGATCTCGTCAAGGGTGCGCGCATGGCGAAGGGCGACGAGTTGATCGACATCGCCTGCGACAGCACGGTGCTGAGCTTTTAGCCCCGCCGATCTTGCGGGGACGCCGCATGAACTCTTTTTCCAGATCCATCGAGGATATCATCCTCACGCATGGCAGCCGGGGCATGGACCGGATCCGCGGTGCGCTGGCGGAGGGCTATTGCGGCCGGGCGGCTGACATCGTGCTCGCCAATCGGGGGTGCGTGGTGATGGGGACAGGGTTCCCCGTGATCGGCAGCTTCGAGACCGACGGCCCGCTCGGTGCCATCGCCCTGTACCAGGTGCTCGACACCCTGGGCTCGCAACCGGTGTTCGTCTGCGCGCCACCCATATCCCGGGTGCTCCAGCCCCGATACCGCACCCGCGAGGTTCCCATCCTGGGATGGCAGGCGAGCATTCCGGTGATGGCGGCCGCCTGCGCGGAATTGCGCCCGTCCCTGATGGTCTCGATCGAGCGCCCCGGAGTGGCCGCCGATGGTCACTATTACAACATGCACCGGCAGGACATCAGCGAGTCGGTCGCCAAGCTGGACCTGCTCTTCATGCAGGCGGCATGCCCCCGGATATGCGTCGGCGACGGCGGCAACGAGATCAGCATGGGCAAGATCAGCGCCGTGTTGGCCGCGCTGCCCATCATCCCCTCGGTGACCCCGTGCGAGGAGCTCATCATCGCCACCGTGAGCAACTGGGGGGCCTATGGACTGATCGCCGCCCTGAGCGACCGGGTGGGGGAGGATCTCTTCAGCGCTTTCAACCCAATCGCAATTCTCGACTACCTCGTCCGCCAGGGGGCGGTGGACGGAACCACCGGGGTCGCCGAGTGCACGGAGGACGGGTTTCCCCTCGAGGTCGGCCTTGGGATCATCACGCGGCTCCGCGAGCTCGTCGCCCGGCACCGCACGACCTGTTAGAGCGGCTCGAATACCGCCGTGAAGTGGCGCAGGAGGGGCGGCTCCTGCACGATGCGAACGCCTTTTACCGAATCGCGTTTGGCATAGAGCGCGCCGATGCACTCGACCACGTAGTCCATGTGGCTCTGGGTGTAGACCCGGCGTGGGATGGCAAGGCGCACCAGCTCCATCGGGGCCGGCTGGAAGACGCCGTTCGCAGGGTCCCTCTTTCCGAACATAACGCTGCCGATCTCGCAGGAGCGGATCCCCCCCTCCAGGTACAGGGCGCCGGCGAGCGCCTGGCCGGGGAACTCCTGGATCGGGATGCGGGGCAGGAAAGCGGCGGCGTCCAGATAGACCGCATGCCCGCCGGCCGGCTTGAACACGGGCACTCCCAAGGCGTCGAGCTTGTCCACCACGTAGGCCACCGAGCGGATGCGGTAGCGGAGATAGTCTTCGTCCAGGACCTCCTCGAGCCCCTGGGCAAACGCCTCCAGGTCCCGGCCCGCCAACCCGCCGTAGGTCGGAAACCCCTCGGTGACGATCAGGATGTTGCGCGCCTTCTGGGCCACCGCGTCGTCGTTCAACGCCAGAAACCCGCCGATGTTGACCAGCCCGTCCTTCTTGCCGCTCATGGTGCAGCCGTCGGCGTAGGAGAACATCTCCTGCGCCAGCTGGCGCACGGAGCGCCCCTTGCACCCCGGCTCGCGGGTCTTGATGAACCAGGCGTTTTCGGCGAAGCGGCAGGCATCGATGAAAAAGGGGATGCGGTAGGAGCGGCAGAGATCCGACACCCGGCGGATGCAGCCCATGGAGACCGGCTGGCCGGCGCAGGAGTTGTTGGTGACCGTCATCATCACCAGCGGGACCGACTCCCGGCCTTTTTGCTTCAGCACCCGCTCCAAGGCGGTGATGTCCATGTTGCCCTTGAAGTCCTGGATCAGAGAGGGGGTAAACGCCTCTTTGACCGGCAAATCCACGGCCTGCGCCCCGCTCACCTCGATGTTGGCCCGCGTGGTGTCGAAGTGGCTGTTGCTGGGGATCACCTTTCCCGCCCCGCCCATGATCTCGAAGAGGATCTTCTCGGCGGCCCGTCCCTGATGGGTGGGGATGATGTGCTTGAACCCGGTCAGCTCCTTCACCACCTGCTCGAACCGGTAGAAGCTGCGTGCGCCGGCATAGGACTCGTCCCCGTCGAGGATCCCGGCCCACTGGCGCGCGCTCATGGCGCAGGTGCCGCTGTCGGTCAAAAGATCGATGAGCACATCCTCCGCCCGCACTCCGAAAAGATTGTAACCCGCCGTCTCGAGAATGGCGAGGCGCTCCGCGCGCGTCGTCATCCGCAGCGGCTCGATGGTCTTGATCTTGAAGGGCTCGATGATGGTCGTGAT
>JBFYWX010000089.1:0-8303 GCA_041310825.1 Desulfobacteraceae bacterium
GGTTGCGGGCCTGGGATTCACCGGCAAACGAGGTCAGCAGGTTTTTCTCGGTCAGGGTGCCTTTCAACTTCGCCATCAGAAACTATCCTCCTCCATTATTCGGTTTTAGGTTCGTCTTGCATCAATGGAACTTCGTGATTCGACCACCACCCTTTACGGATGTGGTTTTGCTTCTCCTCCTCGGCGAGCTTTTTCAGCTTGAAGGCCGAATCCCGCAGCACGCCGTAGAGAATGCCGCATCCCTTGTCTTCGCGGTCGTTGTCCCCCTGGTTGGCCAGGGCGATCATCTCATCCACCAGCTGCAAGGTTCTGACGATGTGCAGGTTGCAGGGTTTCACGGCGGGCCTCCGGGCAGCGCCACTCCTGTGAATCGCCGGCGGCGCATCCGGGAGTCTTCCTTACAAGGGCCGTGCCAAGAACGCCTGTGACGTGCTCTCCGTCGGAACCCGATACGTTTTCAATGGATTAGCGTGTTTTTCGGATGCACCGGCAGGGATCCGCGGCCGGCATGCCTCATGCGATCCCGATACAGGCAGGGTTGCGCCGGCGTGCGGGGGTGCAGGCGCTTGCGCAAACAACGACCCCATATCACAGCAAAAATCGGATTGCAAGCCGGTCTCGGATAGCCTCTTGAAACACCCCTGTCTCACAGGACGGGAATCGCCGTTGAAAAACGAAATCAGGCGGGCGTGGGATAGGACAAGGGACCCGGGCGACCCAAGCGGCGGCCCGGGCCCGCTGCCTCGCGGTGTCAGGCAGCCTGAATCTCGCGGCGCTCCAGGATCTTGCCGCGCACGGAGATGACCACCTCCTCCATGGCGACCTTCACACCGGCATTCTCCATCCCTTTCCTGACGATGGCCGGCAACGAGGCGCAGCAGGGGACCTCCATCACGACCGAGGTGATGCTGCGGATTCCGGACTGCCTGCCGATGGCGGTGAACTTGTCGATGTAGGCCTGGACGTTGTCGAATTTAGGGCATCCCAGCATGACCCGCTTGCCTTTCAGAAAATCGCGGTGGAGGGTGGGGAAGGCCACCGGGACGCAGTCCGCCATGACCAGGAGGTCGGCTCCTTTCAGAAAAGGGGCCGTCGGCGGGACCAGCATGATCTGGACCGGCCAGTGACTCAGGGCGGACTCCGCCGGCTCCCCGGCCGCGGCCGGATCCTCGCCGGCGGCGGAAGGGGTGCCGAAGCTTTGGACCATCCGTGCGGAGGGGCACCCGCCGGAGGCCATGGGCAGGACCGTGCGCGGGGGGGCGTCGTGCGCCTTTTTCTTCTTTTCGCTCAGGAGCTGCTCGACCGCGTGTTCGTCGAAGTCATCGGCTTCGCGCGCTTCAATGGTCAAGGCCCCGGTCGGGCACTCCCCCAGGCAGGCGCCCAGCCCGTCGCAGTAAATGTCCGCGATGACACGGGCCTTGCCGTCCACGATTTCCAGCGCTCCCTCGGCGCAGGCCGGCACACAGTTGCCGCAGCCGTTGCAGAGCTCCTCGTCGATCTTGATGATTTTGCGAATCACTTTCATGGGGTCACCTCGGTTGGTTATACAGGTCCACGGCCATCTGCCGCCCGGCGCCGGTCAAAAAGTCTCTTTCGATGCACGCGGCCGGCCGGTCGGCCGCCTGCGGGTCGGCGGCGAGTTCCTCTTCCAGGTGCGCGAACCGAACGGCATCCGCCAGGACCCGGAAACTGAGGGAGGCCGCGGCCGGGGTGTCCGACCGGCCGGCGATCAGGTCGCAGACCTCGGCGATCAGCGCCTCGCGGGCGCCGAGCGTTTCCAGAACCGAGCGTGCCGCTTCCGCAGGGGTTTCGGCCGCCGGCTCCTCTCCGGTCGCCGGGGCGAGGTGGCGCAGGTAGGCGGCCGAGAGAATCACCGCCAGGTTGCCTTTTTCGGCTTTGCCGATCCGCTCCGCGCAGCGGGCCACCCGACCGGCCTGTCCGATGCGCTTGAAGTCGGTCTTCAGGCGGCGTTTCATTTCGACCGCGACGCGATCCTTCAACAGCTCCTCCTTCTGGGCGACCAGCCCTTCGGGCATGGTGCCCAGGCACTGCTCGGCGTAGGGGCAATAGGCGGCGCAGCCGAAATCCATCCGCGGGTTGACGAAGCGGTGGCCGCAGGCGCCGCATTTGCGCGCCGTGTCGTCCTTGAAGAATTCCACCGTCCGTCCGCACTGGGGGCATTCGGTTTCGAAAATCGCCCCTGGTTTCCAATACTGCATGTCCTGGCCCGGGCATCGCATATCTATCTCCTTCGATGACGTCGCATAATTGCTCAGGTGTTTAGGCCGAAGGCTGAAGACTATAAGACCTCTCGCAAAGCACGAATCAAGCCATTCAAGACCTTCTCGGTTGCTACGAGCTTTGGTTCAATCGCTAACTCAAACGCCCGAAGTCTTGGGTGATCACGCAGGGTTGGTCCCTGAAAGCCTTCAGTCTTCAGCCTTCGGTCTATTTACCCCAGGATGGCCTTGAGGTCCTCATCCGGGGTCTTGATGGGCGCGATGTTGAATTTCTCCACCAGGACACCGAGCACGTTCGGCGTGACGAAGGCGGGCAGGCTCGGACCCAGGCGGATGTTCTTGATGCCAAGATAGAGCAGGGTCAAGAGGATCGCCACCGCCTTCTGCTCATACCAGGAGAGGATCATCGAAAGCGGCAGGTCGTTCACGCCGCAGTTGAAGGCCTTCGAGAGCGCCACGGCGATCTGGATGGCCGAGTAGGCATCGTTGCACTGGCCGATGTCGAGCAGGCGCGGGATCCCGTCGATGACGCCGAGGTCCTTGTCGAAGAAGCGAAATTTGCCGCAGGCGAGCGTCAGCACGACGCAGTCCTGCGGGACCTTCTCGACGAACTCGGTGAAGTAGCTGCGGCCCGGTTTGGCCCCGTCGCAGCCGCCCACCAGGAAGAAATGGCGGATCTTGCCGGCCTTGACCAGCTCGATGACTTTTCCGGCCACGCCCATGACGGTGTTGCGCCCGAAACCCACCAGGACGTTCTTGCCCGGGGCATCGGCGTCGAAGCCGGGCAGCGCCAGCGCCTTTGCGATCACCGGCGCGAAGTTCTTGTCGGCGATGTGCCGCACCCCGGGCCAGCCCACGAGTCCGGTCGTGAAAATGTTGTCCCGGTAGACATCGGTGGGTTTCTGGATGCAGTTGGTGGTCATGAGGATCGCGCCGGGGAACTGGGCGAACTCCTTGGCCTGGTTCTGCCAGGCGGTGCCGTAATGGCCGAAGAAATGCGAGTGCTTCTGCTTCAACTCGGGGTAGCCGTGGCAGGGCAGCATCTCGCCGTGGGTGTAGACGAAAATCCCTTTGCCGGCGCTCTGCTTCAGGATCTCCTCAAGGTCTTTCAGGTCGTGGCCCGAGACCAGGATGGCCTTGCCTTTTTTTTGCCCGAGCGGGACCGAGGTCGGGGTGGGGTGGCCGTAGGTTTCCGTGTTGCCGGCATCGAGCAGTTCCATCGCCTTCAGGTTGACCTCACCGCACTTCAACACCAGGCCCAGGTAGTCGTTCACCCCGAGCGCCGGGTTCAACGTGGCGGCCAGGGCCTCGTGGATGAAGGCATAGACGCTCTCGTCCTTCTTTCCCAGGATCCAGGCGTGGTCGGCGTAGGCCGCGACCCCTTTCAGGCCGTAAATCAGAAGCTCGCGCAGCCCCTGGGCGTCGGGGTCGGCCGCCGGGGCCTTGACCCCGCCGGTCTCCTCGCCCTGAGCCACCATAGCCTCCACCGAGGCGGCCGGTGCGAAGGCGGCCGCGGCATGGCCGAAGTCGGTCCGGCCGCCGGCGGCGGTGATTTTTTTCTTCAACTCCTCGCGCAGCGCCACACAGCGGCTGATGAGGGCCGCGAACCGGGCAGGATCGAAATCCACGTTGGTCAGGGTCGAGAAGGTGGCCTCGAGCGTGAACCGGTTTGCTTCGGCCGGGTCGATGGTATGCCGGCGCGCGGCCTTGGCAACGAGCGCCAGCCCCTTGAGCGTGTAGAGGAGCAGATCCTGCAGGGCGGCCACCTCGGCCGTCTTTCCGCAGACGCCGATCTTGGTGCAGCCTTCCCCTTTGGCGGTTTGTTCGCACTGATAGCAAAACATGGCAATCTCCTTTCAAAAGTAGTGGGGTCGGTGTGAGCGGGCGCCGCAACCGATGGCTCCCGCGACGATGGGCAGAGGATATCCCAGGCCCGAACCGGCTGCATTGACCTAAATCAAGAAGTTAAATTATAATCGCCGATGGAGTCGGAAAAGCTTGACATTGCAAGAGGTTGCTGCCAGAATCGCTTCATGGAGTCCTCGCGCAGGCTTTTGTCGTCCATCCCCTTTTTCAGCGGGCTGAGCGCGGATCAACTGGCCGAAGTCGGCCGGATCGCCGTCGAGAAGCGCTACGCCAAGGGGGAGGTCATCTTCTGCGAGGGCGACGACGGCGACGGGTTCTACCTGATCATTGCAGGCACGATCAAGGTCTTCAAGCTCTCCCCTGACGGTAAGGAGCACATCCTGCACCTCTTCTCCTCGGGTCGGATCTTCGGGGAGGTGCCGGTCTTTGCCGGGGAGCATTTCCCGGCGAACGCCGAGGCCATCGCCGAGACCCGCGCGCTCTTTTTCCCGCGTGCGGCGTTTCTGAACCTGATCCGCGAGAACCCGATCCTCGCTTTGAAAATGCTGGCCGATCTCTCCCACAAGCTGCGGCTCTTCACCACCCAGATCGAAAACCTATCCCTGAAAGAGATCCCCGCGCGCCTGGCGGCGTATCTCCTCTTTTCGGCCAAGGAGCAGGGCGAGGCCGGCCATGTCGACCTGAAAATATCCAAGGGTCAACTCGCGAGCCTGCTCGGCACGATTCCCGAAACGCTGTCGCGGGTGTTTGCGAAGCTCTCCGCGCAGCAGCTCATCCGCGTGGATGGGCGCCGAATCATGCTCCTGGACCCGGCGGGGCTGAACGAATTGTCCGAGGCCGGCAAGGGACTGCCCTGAAACCGGCGTTGCCGGGGAGCGGCGGCTTGCGCTTGACAGGTCTGTTCCCCGATTATATACCTTGACGCTATGAAATCAATCGGAGCCAAAATCCTGGCAATCGCGGCGATTCTGGTCTTCACGGTACCCGGCGCGGCGGCAGCCTGCGCGGGCTCCGAGAGCTGCCGCATGCCCTGCTGCCGGGCGAGCGCCGGCGATCCGGGCCATCACGATGGCGGCGCCGGCCGCCCCGACTGCTGCGAATCAGAGGGGGTGGGCATCACCGCCTGCCGCCCGGCGGCCGTCGATGTGGCACCCGCTCCCGAAAGCCAGCTCTCCGTTTTCCCCTCGGTGCTCTCTGTCGCTGCTGTGGCCGGGAGTCCCAGCGCCCCGGCGGATGACCGCCAGGCGGGACGCGATGGTGAACGCCTCCAACCGAAAATCCCCCGCTTCATTGAGCTTTGCGTCCTTTTGATCTGATTCGTTCGGTCCTGCTCCTTTCCCGGTAACTTACGCTTTCTTTCTGTGGGAGCGGCATCTCTTGACCGCCGTAGCCAGCGGCAAAGGCGGGTTGCCGCGATCGGATCGTGGCTGGAGCCTACGCTGCCGAAGCCGCCTGGCTGCGAAGGCCGGGAGCCACTCCCACCAGAACTGAACGTATTGGCTGATGAACCGCCGCCGCAGGCGGCGTGTAAAACCTTTAAAAGATCGCACGGAGCTCTGCCCCTCGTTTCTCCGAGGGGTCCGCTGCCTGAGCACGGTTCACGATCGACTTAAAGAGGGAAGCTCGATGTCGGAAAAAGCGACAAAAGACAAACTTGCGGCCAAGAAGGCCGCTGTGACCGGAGCCCATCCGACCCGCCGCAAACATTTCTGGGCGGTGGGTGTTCTGGTGCTGGTGATCGCCGCTGCGGGCGGCGGCTATCTGCATTTCAGCCAACCCAAGGACCTGCCGGTGCCGGCGGCGGCCGCCACTGCCGCCGGCGGGGTTGTCTCGATGCCGGCGGCACGCTTTGACGACGGCAAGGCGCACTACTTCGAGCACCGTGAGGGAGAAATCACCATCCGCTACTTCGTGATCAAGAGCGCCGACGGCGTCCTGCGGGCGGCTTTCGACGCCTGCGACGTCTGCTGGCCGGCCGGAAAAGGGTATGCCCAGGGGGGGGACCACATGATCTGCCGCAACTGCGGCCTGCGCTTTCACTCCAACCGGATCAACGAGGCCAAGGGCGGGTGCAACCCCGCGCCCCTCGAACGGCGGGTGGAAAACGGCACGCTCCTCATCCGGGTCAGCGACATTCTGGAGGGCCGGGGCTATTTCGATTTTAGCGCGAAGGGATGAGCCATGACCCTTCGATGGATATCCATCCGCAACCTCATGCGCCGCAAAGGCAAGGCGGCCTTCATCCTGGCCGGGCTCGTCATCGGGGTGGGGACCGCGGTCGGCATTCTGACCTATGTGAATGCCGTGGGCCACGACATCCTGCACAAGCTTGAGCAGTACGGGGCCAACATCCTGATCGTGCCCCGCACCGAGATCCTCTCCCTGAGCTACGGGGGGCTGGCCCTGGGGGGGGTCTCCTTCGAGCTGGAGGAGATCCGGGAGTCGGAGCTGGCCGGGCTCGCATCCATCCCCAACGCCCGCAACATCGCCGCCCTGGGGCCGCTCGTCCTCGGTGTCGCCGACCACGGCGGCCGCCGCATTCTCGTCGCGGGGGTCGATTTTGCGGCCGCCGGCATCCTCAAGCCCTGGTGGAAGGTGCAGGGGAGGGCCCCGGGGCCGAACGAGATCCTCTTGGGGGCCGAGGCGGCCCGGGTGCTCAACCTGGCCGCCGGGGGCATCTTCCCCGTCGGCGGCGCGGACATGACCGTTTCGGGGACCCTCGAGCCGACCGGTTCCCAGGACGATCAGCTCGCCTTCACCAACCTGGTGGACGCCCAGCGGGTGTTCAACAAGGAGGGGCGGGTCTCGATGGCCGAGGTGGCGGCTCTCTGCAAGGACTGCCCGATCGAGGACATGGTGCGGCAGATCTCCGCAGCCCTCCCCGGCGCCAAGGTCATGGCCATCCAACAAGTGGTGAAAAGCCGCATCGAGATGCTTGCGCACTTTGAGAAGTTCGCCTACGGGATTTCAGCCGTAGTGCTCCTGATCGGAAGCCTGGTCGTGCTCGTCACCATGATGGGGAGCGTGCGGGAGCGTACCGGCGAGATCGGCATTTTCCGGGCCATCGGCTTTCGCCGGTCGCACATCATGCGGATCGTGTTCCTGGAGGCCGGCATCGTTTCCGTGCTGGCGGGGGGGCTCGGCTACGGGTTGGGTTTCGCCGCCGCGCGGCTGGCCTTCCTTTTCAGCGGCGAGGGGCATCCGGTGCATGTCCCCTTCTCCCCGGAAATGGCCCTCGCGGCGCTGGCCCTGGCGGTGGTCCTGGGCCTGCTTGCCAGTGCCTACCCGGCGGTCCTGGCCGCGCGCATGGACCCCAACGACGCCCTGCGCGCGTTGTAGAAGGAGAAAACGGTGAGCACCGTCGTGGCGGAGAATTTGGTGAAGACCTTCGGCAGCGGGGAGACGGCGGTCACCGCCGTTTCAGGAGTGAGCTTCCGGATCGACCCGGGAGAGTTCGTCGGCATCATGGGGGCGTCCGGCGCCGGCAAATCGACCCTTTTGGGGCTGATCGGCGCGATGAGCGCTCCGAGCGCCGGCCGGCTGATCGTGGATGAGATCGATGTTTACGCGTTGTCTCTAGAGCGGCAGGCCGACTTCCGCCGCGAGTATCTCGGGTTCGTGTTCCAGGGGTTTCACCTGGTGCCCTACCTCACGGCGCTCGAAAACGTGATGCTCCCGCTCGTCGTGTCGGGCCTTGGCAGGAAGCAGAAGCAGGCCAAGGCCGGTCAGGCCCTGGCCGAGGTCGGGCTCGCCCACAAGAGCCGGCGACTGCCCGGGGAGCTCTCCGGCGGGGAGAAGGAGCGCGTGGCGGTAGCCCGGGCGATCGTGAACGAGCCGCCGGTGCTCCTGGCCGACGAGCCGACCGGCAACCTCGACTCGACTACGAGCGCCGAGATCATGGCCATGTTCCGGAAGTTGAATGCCGCCGGGATGACCATCATCATGGTCACCCACAGTCCGGAATGCGCTGGCAACG
Source organism: Desulfobacteraceae bacterium (assembly GCA_041310825.1). Taxonomy (GTDB): domain Bacteria; phylum Desulfobacterota; class Desulfobacteria; order Desulfobacterales; family SpSt-501; genus SpSt-501. Next base: position 8,083 of record JBFYWX010000089.1, read on the forward strand.
CCCGGCGGCTCATCACCGTAGCCGACGGCCGGCTGACCGGCGACCGCGCGTGCTGGCACCGAATTAAGGCGAGCCCTTCTGCGCCTCGGCGCTGACGGCTAGGACCGGGCAGGGGGCGTTGCGGACCACCCGGTCGGTGGTCGACCCCATGAGCAGGGATTTGACCAGCCCGTAGCCGCGCACCCCCAGGACGATCATGTCGATGTCCCGGGCCATGGAAA
>JBFYWX010000109.1:0-4120 GCA_041310825.1 Desulfobacteraceae bacterium
GAAACCGGAGGCCTGGCGGACGGTGGACTTCGCCATCGCCTATGAACCCTACGGGTACATGATGCGCGAGAACGACTCGGATTTCCGGGACTTCGTCAACAACACCATCCTGTGGGCGATCAAGACCGGAAAGTTCTATACGCTCTACGACAAGTGGATGGGGCCGAAAGGCATGGTGCCCATCCCCATGTCCCAGGCCTACAAGGACTACCTCCAGCTCATCGTCTACCCCATGGACGAGGGGTGGCTGAAGAAGAAATAAGGGCTCAAGGGGTCCAGGGGTCGAGGGCATCTGCTGAAAGTCTACGTCTTCACTCGACCCCTTGAACCCTTGGACCCTCGAACCCTTCTTTATTGAGTTCACCCATGCTCGCATACAAATTCGACTGGGGCGTTCTCTATCGGCAGCCTTATTTGGACTGGCTGCTCCAGGGCCTTTGGATGACCATCCAGCTCGGTCTCCTGGCATGGGTCATCGCGCTTGTCCTGGGCATTTTTTTCGGCACCCTGCGCTCGGTCCACCTCCGGCCGCTGCGGTTCCTGGGGGCCCTCTACGTCGAGGTCTTCCGGAACATCCCCTTCCTGGTGCAGCTCTTCTTCTGGTATTACGCCGGGCCCATGCTCTTCGGCCAGACGCTTCAATTCAAAATCAACTCCATCTCCGGGCTCAACTACTACGTGGCGGTGGTCGCCCTCGGCCTGTACACGGCCTCGCGCGTGGCCGAGCACGTTCGCGCCGGCTTTGCCTCCATCGGCCACGGCCAGTACGATGCGGTGCTGTCGACGGGCATGAGCCGTTTGCAGATGTACCGGTACGTGATGATCCCGCATGCCCTGCGGCTCATCATCCCGCCCATGACCACGGAGTTTCTGACCATCTTCAAGAACTCGGCGGTGGCCATGACCATCGGCGTGGCCGAGACCACCTTCATGAGCTACAAGATCGACGAGCAGACCTTCCACGGCCTGGAGGCCACCACCGGCGCCATGGCGATCTACCTGGTGCTGGGCATGACGGTGGTCAAGATGATGGATGCGATTGAAGCCCGGTTCCGGATTCCCGGGCTGATGAGCCGGTAGCCATGTTCGACGCCGTTCGGGACAACCTGCCCTACCTGCTCGGGGGCTTCCTCACCAATCTGCAGCTGGCGGCGCTGGCGCTGGCGGGGGGGCTTTTCCTGGGGGTCCTGGTGGGGCTCGGGCGGATCTCCAAGCGGCCGTGGGTGTACTACCCGGTCACCGTTTACGTGAACGTCCTGCGCAACATCCCCCTGCTCCTGGTCATCTTCTGGTTTTACTTCGTAATGCCCATCCTCGTCGGGCGAACCCTGGACCCCTTCGTCTCCGCCGCGGTCTCCTTCATCGTCTTCGAGGCGACCTACTTCGGGGAGATCCTGCGGGCCGGCTTCCAGTCCATCAGTCGCGATCTGGTGAGCGCCGCCCTCTCCACGGGTCTCACCTACCGCCAGACGACGGTCCACATCCTGGTGCCGATCGCCTTCCGGCGCATGCTGCCGAGCCTGATCACCCAGAGCATCATCACCTTCCAGGACACCAGCCTCGCCTACGTCATCGGGCTGCAGGAAATCGTGCGCCGCACCACCATCGTGGACAGCATGGAGGTGCGCTCGATCCAGCTCTACAGTTTCGTGGCGGTGCTTTTTTTCATCATCTGTTTCATCGGCTCGCGCATCAGCCTGCACTACGAGGAGAAGAGCCGCAAGGCCAAGGTGCTGTAATGATCGAAATCAAGAGGCTCAGCAAGTGGTTCGGAGATTTCCAGGTGCTCGCCGACATCGACGAGGTGGTTCAGCGCGGCCAGAAGATCGTGATCTGCGGGCCGAGCGGCTCCGGCAAGAGCACCCTGCTGCGCTGCGTGAACGGCCTGGAGCCTTACCAGAAGGGGGAGATCATCGTCGACGGGGTTTCCCTGAGCGACCCCAAGACGAACCTCTACAAGCTGCGGGAGAAGCTCGGCATGGTCTTTCAACGCTTCGAGCTCTACCCGCACATGACCGTCATGCGCAACATCACCCTCGCCCCGATGAAGGTGCGCAAGCTCTCGCGCCGCCAGGCGGATAAGAAGGCCATGGAGCTGCTCGAGCGCGTGGGCATCCCCGACAAGGCCGGCGCCTACCCGGCCAACCTCTCGGGCGGCCAGCAGCAGCGGGTCGCTATCGCCCGGGCCCTGGCCATGGAGCCGGCCTGCATGATGTTCGACGAGCCAACCTCGGCCCTCGACCCCGAGATGATCCAGGAGGTGCTGGAGGTCATGATCGGCCTGGCCAAGGAGGGCATGACCATGCTGGTCGTGACCCACGAGATGGGCTTCGCCCGGGAGGTGGCCGATGAGATCATCTTCATGGATGCCGGCCGCATCGTCGAACGCGGCGCGGGCGATGACTTCTTCAAGAACCCCAAGAGCCAACGCACCAAGGACTTCCTGGGACAGATCCTGAAGTAGATGTCCCAGGGAGGTTGAGAGTGCCCGGTTGACGATAGGGAATGCGGGATATAGGGTTCACGGTTCACGGTTCACGGTTGAAAGATTGCGACGCGGGATACGGGATAAAGGAGCGACCGCGCATGACGGAGAGGGTCATCGGCATTTTGGGCGGAATGGGGCCGGAGGCGACCCTCGCGCTCTTCCACCGCATCATCGCCAATACGCCGGCCGCAGGCGACCGCGACCACCTGCACGTGGTCATCGTCTCCAACCCCAAGGTGCCGGACCGCACGGCGGCGATCCTGGAGGGCGGGGAGTCCCCGGTGCCCGCAATGGCCGGCGGCATCAAGGCGCTTGAGCGGGCGGGGGCGGACTTCGTGGTCATCCCCTGCGTCTCGGCGCATTTCTTTCTGGAAGAGCTCCGGAAGGAATCAGCCCTCCCGATCCTCTCGATGTTCGACGTGACGGCCCGCCACGTATACCGGCGCCGGCCGCTGATGAACAGGGTGGGCCTTCTGGCAACGACCGGCACGATCCGCGGCGAACGGTTCAGCACGCGTTTAAGCGCTTCCGGGATCTACACCCTGGCACCGGCAACGGCGGACCAGGAACGCATCATGGCCGCCATCTACGCGGTCAAGGCGGGCGCCCGAGGAGACGCCCGGGAGCGGATCCGGAAAGAGGTGGCGGAGGTCGCCCTGCGGCTGGTCATGCAAGGCGCCCAGGGGATCATTGCCGGCTGCACGGAGATCCCGCTGGTGCTGGAGCAGGGGGATATCCCGGTACCCGTTCTGGACACGCTTCTGATCCTCGCCCGTGCGGCGATTGCCGCCGCCGGGCGCACACCGGCTGACGAGCCGCCGGAGCCAGGAACCGCCTGATCGCACCCTGGCTTAACGCCTCGTTCTCCCCTACGCGTTCCACCCGCCGTCCACGTTCAGCGTCGCGCCCGTGATGAAGGAGGCCTCCGGCCCGGCCAGAAACGCAACCGCGGCGGCCACCTCCTCCGGGCGGCCGTAGCGGCCGAGGGCGGTCATGCTGCGCATGGTGTCGGCGTGGGGACCGGTCTCGGGGTTCATCTCGGTGTCGATCGGGCCGGGCTGGACGGCGTTGACGAGGATCCCCTTCGCCCCCAGATCCTTGGCCCAGCTCCGGCTGAACCCGGTCACGGCGAATTTGGAGGCGTTGTAGACGCCCATGTCCGGGCCGGAAGCGCGTTCGCCCAGCACGCTGCTGATGTTGATGATGCGCGCCCCGGGCTTCATCACCTTGACCGCGGCGTTGGTCAGGGCGAAGACCGCATCCACGTTGATCCGCATCAGCCGCTCGTAGTCGGCGCTGCGGATCTCCCCGATTTTGCCCGAGAGAAAGGTGCCGGCGTTGTTCACCAGAATGTCCAGCCCGCCGAAATCCTTGACGACGCGCCCCACCAGGCGCGGCAGCGCTTTCGGCTGAGCGGCATCGGCCGCATACGCTTTCACCTTGACGCCGAAGGCGGCGACCTCCTTCACGAGCGCCTTGGCAGCCTTCTCGGAGGTGCTGTACGTGAAGGCGACCTCGGCCCCCGCCTGCGCCAGCCGCCGTACAATGGCGGCCCCGATCCCCCGCGAACCGCCCGTCACCAGTGCCGCTTTGCCGCTCAATCCCTTGGCCATATGACCTCCCAATCCGAGC
>JBFYWX010000124.1:0-4026 GCA_041310825.1 Desulfobacteraceae bacterium
CCTCGCCTACTCCATCATTTTGCTGATTCTGGTCTTCCGGCCGTACGGTCTTTTCGGAGAACCCTACTCCGTCCGTCTGAGACTCTAACTCCCATGCGCAAACGCCGCTGGAGGAAAATGGGGAACACGCATTCATGAGCACACCCAAAGACACTCGGAGCGCCCCGCGCCGCTTCAGCCGCCTGAGGCGCTTTTTCCAGGAAGTCCCCCTGCTCGGATGGCTGGCGGGGGGCCTGGTGGCGGTTTTGGCGGAGCAGTTCGTGGGCCTGGGTCTGGCGCACCTGGTGGACCTTCCCAGGATCCCGGTGCTGTTCGGATTCGAGAACGCCCTGAAAAAACCCGACCTGATCCCCGGGACCGTTATTTACGTCCTGCTGGTCTACCTGGCGCCCGTTTTCCTGGTGGGGCGCCTGCTTCAGCTTCCCGCCAACCGCGTGGCGGGGTTTCTGGCCCGGCGCTGGCCGGCCGCATCCATTGTCTTCCACCTGGCGCTGCTCTACGCGGTGCTGCACATCTGGTCCGACATCAACGACTACCGCGTGATCGTCGTCAAGATCACTCTGATCTGGGTGATGATGACACTGAGCCTCAATGTGGTCAACGGGTACATGGGGGAGTTTTCCTGCTCGCACCCGGGCTTCATGGCGCTGGGGGCGTATGCGGGTTCGGTGTTCACGATCGTTCTGTTCACGAACAGCAGCATGTACGGCAAAGCGCTGCTGCCGCCCGCCATCGGCCCCTTCCTGTTCCCGTTGGCCCTCATCGTCGGCGGGTGCGTGGCCGCGGTGGGGGCGCTCGCGGTGGCGATCCCCTCGTTTCGCACCCGGGGAGACTATCTCGCCATCATCTCGCTCGCCTTCACGTTCATCGTGAAGAGCATGATCGAAAATCTTGAAATCGTGGGCGGCCCGCGCGGGATGCGGGGGCAGCCGGACTGGTCCAACCTGCCGACGGTTTTCGTCTGCACGGTGGTCTGCGTGGCGGTCATCAACAACTTCGTGCGTTCCACCTACGGCCTGGCGTTGAACGCCGTGCGCGACAACGAGATGGCCGCCGACGCCATGACCGTCAACACCCAGCGCACGAAGATGACCGCCTTTTTGTTTTCAGCGTTCTGGGCCGGGGTGGCCGGCGTGCTCTTCGCCCATGTGCTGCGCTATGTGAACCCCGGCACCTTCGGGCTCCAGCAGCTGGCCGAGGTGCTGGCCATGATGTACTTCGGGGGGCTGAACTCCATATACGGGTCCATCGTGGGGGCGGTCAGCATCAACCTGCTGAGCGAAATGCTGCGGCCGCTCGAGATCTGGAAGTGGATCTTCATTCCGCTGCTGCTCATCCTCGTGATGATTTTCCGCCCCACCGGGTTGATCGCTTTCAAAGATTTCGACCCGGTGCGGCTGATTCAGCCGAGGACGAAAGAAAGCTCGAAGCTTAAAGCTCAAAACTGAAGGAAAAGCGGGGCGCCGCTCCTGCTTCGGAAAAACGTTTGTGGGAGAGGCTCCCGGCCTTCGTAGCCAAAATTACTTCGGCGGAGTAGGCTCCAGCCTCGATGAAACACGCAACCGACAACTGCCAACACGCTTGAGTTCGGATATGACTGCATTGCTGAATGTCGAACACATGACCCACTTCTTCGGCGGGCTCCGAGCCGTTCACGACTACAATCTCGAGATCCCGGCCGGGAAGGTGTGCGGCCTGATCGGCCCGAACGGGGCGGGCAAGACCACAATTTTTAATTTGATCACCGGCATCTTTCGCCCCACCGAAGGCCGTATTACGCTGGAGGGCCAGAGCCTCCTCGGTCTTGCGCCTCACGAGGTCGCCTCGCGCGGCCTTGGGCGGACCTTCCAAAACATGCTGCTCTGGCGGCACATGACGGTGCTCGACCACGTGAAGCTGGCGCGCTTCTCGAAGCTTACCTACGGGCTTGCCGGCGCATTTCTGGGAACCCGGCGGCGGCACCGAGAGGAGGCCGAGCACGAGGCGGTGGCCCGGCGGTTCCTGACCATGATGGGGATCGAAGCGCTGGCCGGGCAGGTCGTGACGAACCTGCCCTACGGCGCCCAGCGCCGGGTCGAGATGGCGCGGGCGCTCGCGACCGAGCCCAAGATCCTTTTCCTGGACGAGCCCACGGCCGGCATGAACCCGGAGGAGCTATCGCAGATGATGGACATCATCCGCCGCATGCGCGATGAGATCGGCGTGGGCATATTTTTGATCGAGCATCGGCTGCGGGTGGTGATGGAACTCTGCGAGCGGATCCAGACCCTGGTGTTCGGGGAGGTCATCGCCGAGGGCACCCCCCACGAGATCCAGAACAACCCGGCGGTGATCGATGCCTATCTGGGCAAGGAGGCGGTGGCGTGACGCTGCTATCGGTTGAAAACCTGCGGGTATCCTATGACAACATCAAGGCGCTGCACGGTCTGAACTTCCAGATCGACGAAGGCGAGATCGTGTGCATCATCGGGGCCAACGGCGCGGGCAAGAGCACGACACTGCGCGCGATCTCGCGCATGGTGAAAACCGAGTCCGGCAGCCGCATGACGTTGCAGGGCAAGGACCTGCTGGGCTACAGCGCCGATCGCGTGGTCAGCGAGCTCGGGGTCTCGCATGTTCCGGAAGGAAGGCGGCTGTTCGACAACCTGACCGTCACCGAAAACCTGAAGCTGGCGACCTTCGCCCGCCGGGATAGAGAGCGCATCGCCGTCGACCTGAAGCGCATGTTGACATTGTTTCCCCGGCTCGAGGAGCGCCGGAGTCAGAAAGCCGGCACCATGAGCGGCGGCGAGCAGCAGATGCTGGCGGTCGCCCGGGCTTACATGAGCGGCCGCCGGATGATGCTTTTGGACGAGCCGTCCATGGGGCTCGCCCCGCTGCTGATGATGAGCATGTTCAAAGCCCTGAAGGAGATCAACGCCGAGGGGACCACGATCCTCCTGGTGGAGCAGAACGCGCGGCTGGCGCTGCAGTTCGCCCAGCGGGGCTACGTGATCGAGACCGGCCGGCTGGTGATGGCCGGCGCCTCCCGGGAACTGCTTGAAAACCCGGATGTGAAGAAGGCGTATCTGGGCGGATAAAGCGACCTTACCAGCCCCGCCGACCTGAACCAATTCTGTAATTTTCTCAAGCGGCATGCTTCTTCTGCTAAACCATCAAAATGATAGCCCCTCCTGAGATTCGATTTAGGCACGCATGTGCTCAGTTTGATTATGCTGCGAGAATCTGATTCCCTGTATTTTATTCCCCCCATCAGATAAAAATCTCCATATCATTCCTCTGATTCCTTTCCTCTTTTTTTCAACCTTCACATACTGGAGGGCGGAGGAAAGCAGAGGCCGTCCTCTGTCTCATTTTTCGGACATGAAATGTCCGACAAAAAGGGCAATAAGAAATCCCGCGTCTCAAATTTTTTTGTATTAACCATTTGATTGGGGCGTTACCGACAACTGTTTAGCTTGATTGCGCCCTAATAACGGCAAATTCCAAGAGAGGGAAATGAACAGGACAAATATTTACATAAATCAACAGGTGGGAATTTGGCGTTAAAATTGCATCGAGTTGACTAAAACATTGAGAAGATTTTGCACGCTATTTTGGAAGAATCCCCATTCAGAATATTTTATGCAAAAACCAGAGTTGAAAACCATTTGGGGAATCGTTATCCCCGCTGTGTGGAATGAAATTGGCGATGTCGTTTCCGTAGCCATCGCCGACTACGGAGAGGAAAAGTATTTGGTAGCTGACAATGAGGCGGGGCGAAAGCTATTATCTCTTCTGAGAAAGAGAGTGGTCGTGGATGGAATCGTGAAAAAGCAAGATGCAGTCCAAGTTATCGATATCAAGGAAATTAGACTTGATTAGTTTTCCTCTAAACTTGCTTCCAGAGGTGGAGGGTTCATAGGAAAACTAAAATTGAACGAAATCTGACGCCTGCTTCTATCAGAATCGGGCGTTTTTTATTGACTCCATTGATAATGTATATGATGTTAAGGGGCTGAATATCATCGCTCCTGCCAAATCAGG
>JBFYWX010000145.1:0-2898 GCA_041310825.1 Desulfobacteraceae bacterium
CCCCGACCCGGTCGACCTCGGAATCGTTATCCTGCCGCCCAAGGCCGCTCTCTCTGCCGTCCGGGAGGCCGTGGAAAAGGGCATCAAGGGCATCGTGATCGTCTCGGCCGGGTTCCGTGAGATCGGACCCGAGGGGCGTGCGATCGAGGACCGCATCGTCGCCACCTGCCGCGAAGCGGGAGTGCGCCTGATCGGGCCGAACTGCTTGGGCGTCATCAACCCGCTCTCGGCCGTGCGGTTGAACGCGAGCTTCTCCGCGCGCATGCCGAAAGCCGGCAACGTCTCCTTCATTTCCCAGAGCGGCGCGCTGTGCACGGCGGTGCTCGATTTCGCCGCCGACCGCAACTTCGGTTTCTCCAAGTTCATCTCCATCGGCAACAAGGCCGACGTCGACGAACTCGACCTGCTGCGCTATTTGCACCAGGACCACGACACCGAGGTCATCCTGATCTACGTAGAGGAGCTGCGGCGGGGGCCGGAGTTCATCACGGCCGTCAAGGAGATCACCTGCGGGGACTACCGCCCCAAACCGGTGCTCGTCATCAAGTCCGGCCGCACCAGCGCCGGGGCCCAGGCGGCGGCCTCGCACACGGGCTCGCTCGCCGGCACCGAGGGGGTCTACGATGCGATCTTCCTGCAATCGGGCATCATCCGGGTCGATTCGATCGACGAGCTCTTCGACTTCGCGACCGCCTTCGCCTACAAGAACGAGAGCGAGCTCGGCAAGATGCGCCGCAAGGTGCCGTCCGGAAACCGGGTCGCCATCGTCACCAACGCCGGCGGCCCGGGCATCGTCGCCACCGACATGACCATGGTCTCGGGGCTCGAGCTCGCGCAGTTCAAGGCCGAAACGATCGAGACCCTGGCGACCCACCTGCCGAGCACCGCCAACCTCCACAACCCGGTGGACATCATCGGCGACGCCTCGATCGACCGCTACGAGAACGCCCTCGGGGCCGTCATTCGTGACGAGAACGTGGACGGCGCCATGGTGATCCTGACCCCCCAGTCCATGACCGATGTCTTGGGAACGGCCGAGGCCATCGCCCGCATCGCCCGCAGGTCGTTCAAGCCGATCATGTGCTGTTTCATGGGGGTCGTCGACGTCTCCCCGGGCGTCAAGTACCTCCAGGAGCGCGGCATCCCCGTCTACAAGTTCCCGGAGAACGCCGCCAAGGCCTTCGGCGCCCTTTATCGCTACTCCAAATGGCTCAACCGCCAGCACTTGGCGCAGTACCACCTCTCCTTCGACCAGGAACGCGCCGCCGGCATCATCCGCGACTGCCTGGAACGCGGCAAAACCCGCCTCGGTGAGCTCGAGGGGATCGGCATCCTCGAATCCTACGGCTTCAAGGTGCTGCCGACCCGCCTGGCCGCATCCGCCGAGGAGGCCGCCGTTATCGGGGCCGAGATCGGTTTTCCGGTGGTCATGAAAATCGTCTCCGAGCAGATCCTGCACAAGTCCGACGCCGGGGGGGTCATCGTCGGCATTGAAAACGCCGACGCCGCCCGTCAAGCCTACGAGACCATCCTCGCCCGGGCGCGGGGCTACAAGCCGGATGCGGTCATCGACGGGGTCCTGGTCCAGAAGATGGCCCCCTCCGGTACCGAAGTCATCCTGGGTCTCAACCGCTATCCCATCTTCGGGCCGCTGTTGATGTTCGGGATCGGCGGCATCTTCGTCGAGGTCTTCCAGGACGTGACCTTCCGCCTGGCGCCCATCGGCCGCAACGAGGCGCGGCGGATGGTGCGGCAGATCAAGGGCTACAAGCTGCTCCAGGGGTTCCGGGGCAAACCCAAGGGCGACATCGAGTGCATCGAAAAATGCCTGGTCGGCCTGTCGCACATGGCTATCAACCACCCCGAGATCATCGAGCTCGACATCAACCCTCTGCTGGTGCATGCCGAGCGGGAGGGTGCCACCGCGGCCGACTGCCGCATGATTTTAAAAGCGCCCGATGCCGGCGCCTGAGCCGCGCGTGACATGGCCCAGGTCATCCACCCGGTCCTGCTGGCGGTACCGGAAGCTGTCCGGCGGCTCCCACCCCCGCAGCGGACCCGGGAGCTGAGCGCGCTGGCCCGCCGGGCGCTGGTGCGCTCGGCCGAACAGCTGGGGGTTCCCCTGGGGCCGCTCCGCAAGGACGAGCGCGGCGCCCCCATTCCCCTTTCTGGCCATTTCTGGTCGCTGTCCCACAAGCCGCTTTTCGCCGGGGCGGTCCTCGCCCCGGCTCCCGTCGGGCTGGACATCGAAGCCATCCGGCCCGCTTCCCCCGGCCTCAGCCGCCGGACGGCCACCGTACGAGAATGGGCACTTTTGACCGACGGCGACTGTATCTCCTGGACCCGGGCAACCTGGCCATCGCTCTGGGGCTGTACGCGCTTGCAGCCATAACCGCGTGGCTGTGGCTGCGTTCCAGGCATAGGTATGTCCAGGAAGGCGGGAGGAACATCAGGTACCGCCCAAGAGAGGTATTGTTCAGGGGCGTATTCGCCGGCGCCGTGATAGCCATCGCGGTATTCATGACCAAAACTGGCGGACCTGTCCTGGGCAGCATTCTCTCGGTATTCCCTGCCATCTTCCTCTCGACCATGATAATCCTCTACACGCAGCAGGGGGAGAAATTTACCGGCGCCACCGGAAGGTCCATGATTCCCGGGACCATCAATGTGGTCGTATATGCGGTTGCGGCGTACTTCCTGTTCCCGGTTTACGGAACCGGCATGGGGACGGTTCTGACTGTGATAATCAGCTATGCCATGTCTGCAATTCTGTATTTACTGATTGTGAAAAATAAGAAATGAGCCCGCCCCGGGGGGCGGGCATTGCTGCTGACTACTTCAGCAGTTCCTTGACCTTCTGGGTGAGCTCGCTGATGTCCATTCCGGTTAGGCTCTTCA
>JBFYWX010000147.1:0-11330 GCA_041310825.1 Desulfobacteraceae bacterium
CCCTTGAACCCTTTCTTTCCTATCTTTTCTTCCTCAAACGCCGCATGGCGATCTGGAGGCTGGTCTGCATGCGACCGATCGCCTGGGCCAGCAGGCCGATTTCATCCCGGGAGCCGACATCGATTTTCACTTTGAGATCCCCGAGGCTCATGCGCTCGGCGGCCTCCGTCAGCCGCATGAGGGGCGCCACGAGGGAGCGGGCCGAGAACCAGGCAATGGCGATGACCAGGAGCACCGTGGCGCCGAGGAGCGCCAGCGCGAAGCGCTGGAGCACGTCCATGGTTTCGAAGATCTCGCTTTCCTCCTGCTGCAGTCCCAGCACCCAGCCGTTCGCGGTGCTGCTGCGGGCGTGTCCGATGGACGGGCGTCCGTTCTCGCCGACGAAGGGGGCGGTGACCGATGTCCAACCCTTGGTGCGGAAGGCGGAGATCAGCGGGGAGGAGTTCAGGTTTTCGCGTTTTTCAGAGAATTGTTTGTGGGGGTGGGCTACCACGTAGCCCTGCTCATCAATGAGGAAGGCAAAGCCGGTCGCCCCCTTTTTCCAGGTCGCGATCTTCTTCGATATATCCTCCACCGTCATGGCGGCCGCCATGACCCCGACCACGCGCTGGCCGTCCCGGATCGGCACGGCCAGCACCAGGGCGGGAACCTTGGAGGTTCGCCCCACGACCGACTGCCAGGCGAATGCCCGGCCGGCCATGACATCCTTGTAGTACTGGCGGTCGGCGTAGCTCACGAGCTCGCGGCCGTCGTTTCGGGCGACGTTCATGCCGTTCGGGCTGACGGTGAAGACCAGGTACATGAACGGATAGGCCTGGTGAATGGCTTTTAATGCCGGCTCCTGCAACTCGCGGTTCATAGAAACGATCTCGGGCAGGGTGGCCGCCATGCGCAGCAGCGCAGCGTTGTTGTTCACCCACGCGTCGATCTCGTCCACCATGCCTTTGGCCGTTTGGGCCATCAGGGCTTCGGAATCGTTACGGATATGGTCGTTCATCTCCCGGAAGGTCAGAAACCAGAAAAATCCGAAGGGCAGGAGACTCACCAGGAGCATCACCAGAATCGTTTTGCTGAATAGGCCGAAGCGCACTTTACGGGTGGCCGCCGGAGGCTCCCAGCCGGGGCCATCGAGCGGGGCCTCCTCGGCTGCCGGCTGCGGTGGCGCGGGCGCGGCGGAGGGCTCGGGCGTTACGGCCGTGGTCGCCTCCATGACAGCATGGGTCATCCCCAGTGAGGTCAAGTCGAGGTCGAGATCCGGCGGCAGCGCCTCGTCCGCGGGCGGTTTCCTCACCACGATCAACTGGCCGCAGGCCTTGCATTTGACCTTGGCCGTATCGGCCTTCATGCGGGTCTCATCGATCCGGTAACGCTTGGCGCAGGCGTTGCAGGCGACCGTTATCATGGGGGATGCTCCTGTGTCAGGTTTTGACCTTGTTCAGAATCGGAATCATCGATTTCTTGAATTGAACGCGGCTGCCCTCGTCCGGGATTTCGAGAGCGACGCGGTTGATGATATCGGCGGCCTGCTCCAGGGGGAAGCGGGAGGCATCCAGGCCCATTTCCGCCAGGACGTCCTCCATCAGGATCTCGGCCATGGGTCCGATGACCCGGGTCAGGTTCGTGCGCACAGAGTTCAGAAAGGTGCGGTCGAGTGGGGGTACGTCGCGTTGGACCGGTTCGATCAGACCCTGGGCCAGGAGGGCGGTGAGGGTTTGCTTGAAGCTGGGGGCGTCCATTTCCGCCTCGGCGGAGATCTGGTAGAGGCTTTTGCCCTCCTCGATCACCATCAGCAGCCGAATCATGTCGGCGTTCAACGACACCGACTGCATGTCCTTGCGGATCTTTTTGCGGTAGTGCACACTGTCGCCGGGATTCAACGGAGTCGCCATGATAGTGAATTAAACGACAAGATGAGGGATCTGTCAAGCAAAAAAAACTCAAAAATCCAAAAGGTTGCGCCAGTATATTGAAAGGCTTACGGTCGTGGCTTGGTCTTTTTTTCGATCTCCTCCTTGAGTTTTTTCTCCATTTCGGCGAAGAGTTTTTTCTTTTTTCCGGCCTGTTCGGCCTGGATGGACTCAACCCGGCGGGTGATCGCTTTCTGGAGGTCCTGGAATTTCTTGACCTCGTCTTCCAGCCGGGGGCCGGATTCCCCGCGTGGAATCTCCTCCAGTTTGCAATGGTCCCGAATGAAAAAGCGTGCCCCGAAAGAGCCTTGGACCACCGCCTCGACGACGCCCAGCTCGTCCAGGCGGCGCGAGACAAACCCCGCCTTCTCCCCGGAAAAGCCCAGCATCCGGCTGATCTCATCGAGCGTCGGCGGAACCCCGTGCAGATGCTCGTGGACCCGGATGGCGGAGACGAAGAGGTGGGATTCGCTGTAGAGATCGATCTGTCTGTCTGTCATGGCGGCCCCGCGACGGGCGTTTCAAACGACATCTTCTCAGCTTGACTTGCCTGAGGGTTGAGAGTACCATTTACTGCTAAATTGTCAACCGCCGCGAACCCATAGACTGCCCGCTGCCTGCTGCCGCGGGCGCCGGGAGGCACCGATGACCGAAATCGTTGAAATCAAGGCCCGCGAGATCCTCGACTCCCGCGGGAACCCCACCATTGAAGTGGACGTGCACCTTGCCTGCGGCGCCATGGGGCGCGCGGCGGTCCCTTCGGGGGCGTCGACCGGCACCCGCGAGGCCCTGGAGCTGCGCGACAAACGCGCCAAGCGCTACGGCGGCAAGGGGGTGAGGACGGCGGTGGCCAACGCCATGACCCGCATCGCACCGGAGGTGCTCGGGATGGACGCCGCCGACCAGGCCGCCCTGGACCGGCGCATGATCGAGCTCGACGGCACCCCCACCAAGTCCAAGCTCGGTGCCAACGCGATCCTCGGGGTCTCCATGGCGGCCGCGCGGGCGGCGGCGGAGGCCTACGGCCTGCCGCTTTACCGCTACCTCGGCGGCATGATGGCCCACACGTTGCCCATTCCCATGATGAACATCGTCAACGGCGGTGCACATGCCGCCAACAATCTGGATTTACAGGAATTCATGATCATTCCGTTCGGTGCCGCAAGCTTCGCCCAGGCGGTGCAGATGGGGGCGGAGACCTTTCACTGCCTGAAGGCTATTTTCAAAAAACAGGGGTTGAACACCGCCGTGGGCGACGAGGGCGGGTTTGCCCCGGATCTGGAAACCAACGAGGCGGCCTTGCGTTTCATCCTGCAGGCGATAAAAGATGCCGGCTACCGGCCCGGGAAGGACATCGGCATCGGTATGGATGTGGCCGCGAGCGAGTTCTTCAAAGACGGGAAATACATTTTGAAATCGGAAAACAAACGCCTGAGCGCGGCTCAGATGATCGATCTCCTGGAGGGGATGGCGGAGCGCTATCCGATCGTCTCCATCGAGGACGGGCTGGCCGAGGGGGACTGGGGCGGCTGGAAAACCATGACCGACCGGCTGGGCGGTTCGGTCCAGGTGGTGGGCGATGACATTTTCGTCACCAACCCGGAGATATTCCGCAAGGGGATCGCGGAGGGGATCGCCAATTCGATCCTGGTCAAGCTCAATCAGATCGGCACGGTCACCGAAACCATCGCGGCGGTGGAGATGGCCAAGAATGCGGGCTACACCACGGTGATCTCCCACCGCTCCGGTGAAACGGAAGACAGCTTCATTTCGGACTTCGTCGTCGGGGTGAGCGGTGGGCAGATCAAGACCGGCTCCATGTCCCGCAGCGACCGGGTGGCCAAATACAATCAACTGATCCGCATCGAGGAGCAGCTCGGTGAGGCGGGAGGTTTCTGCCGCACGATTTTTTAAGGAGCGCGCATGCCGTTCAACGCCAAGTTCATCTTCGTGACCGGAGGGGTGCTCTCCTCGCTCGGCAAGGGTCTTGCCTCCGCCTCCATCGGCGCTTTGCTCGAAAGCCGGGGGCTGACCGTTTCCCTGCAGAAGCTGGACCCCTACATCAACGTGGACCCCGGAACGATGAACCCCTTTCAGCACGGGGAGGTCTTCGTCACCGACGACGGCGCCGAGACCGACCTGGACCTGGGCCACTACGAGCGCTTCACCAGCGCCGTCATGGGCAAGCCTAACAACGTCACCACGGGAAAAATTTACCACTCGGTCATCACCAAGGAGCGGCGCGGGGACTACCTGGGCGGCACCGTCCAGGTCATCCCGCACATCACCGACGAGATCAAGGCCCACATCCGTCAAGTGGCCGACGGGGTCGATGTGGTCATCGTCGAGATCGGCGGCACGGTCGGGGACATCGAAAGCCTCCCGTTCCTGGAGGCGATCCGCCAGTTCCGCACCGACGTGGGCAAGGAGAACGTCCTCTATATCCACCTGACACTCGTGCCGTACATTCCCACCTCCGGTGAGGTCAAAACCAAGCCCACCCAGCACAGTGTGAAAGAGCTGCGCAGCATCGGCATCCAACCCGACATCCTGCTCTGCCGCACCGACCGCTTCCTGTCGAAGGAGCTCAAGTCCAAAATCGCGCTCTTTTGCAACGTGGGGGTGGATGCAGTCATCACCGCCAAGGACGTCGACTGTATCTACGAGGTGCCGCTCGTCTTCCACCGCGAGGGGCTGGACCATAAAATCATCGAGCTGCTGAACATCTGGACCCGGGCACCCAAACTCGATGCCTGGGAGGAGCTGGTGCTGCGCTTCCAGGAGCCGCAGCACCAGGTCACCATCGCGATCGTGGGCAAATACGTGAACCTCACGGAGTCTTACAAGAGCCTGAACGAGGCCCTGCGCCACGGGGGGGCCTTCCACCGCAGCGCGGTCGAGCTTTATTTCGTGGACTCCGAAAAACTGCATCCAGACACCTGCGGGGAGATCCTGGCCCGGGCCGACGGGATCCTGGTCCCCGGGGGGTTCGGCAGTCGCGGGGTCGAGGGCAAGGTCCTGGCCGCCCGTTTTGCCCGGGAGAACCGGGTGCCCTACTTCGGGATCTGTTTGGGGATGCAGATCGCCGTGATCGAGGTGGCGCGCCATGCGGCGGGCATCGCGCGGGCCAACAGCGCCGAGTTCGACCCGCTCACCCCGGACCCGGTGATCTACCTGATGACCGAGTGGTTCGATGAGAGAAGCGGCAGCCTCCAGCGGCGGGACGCCGGGTCGGAGAAAGGCGGCAGCATGCGGCTCGGTGCCTACTCCTGCCGGCTTGCCCCCGGCAGCCTGGCGTACCGGGCCTACGGGACGGAGACGGTTTCAGAACGCCACCGCCATCGCTACGAATTCAACACCGCCTACCGCCAGCGGCTGGAGGATCAGGGGGTGGTGTTCAGCGGGGTCTCCCCCGGCGGGGATCTCGTTGAAATCGTTGAGCTGAAGGGGCATCCCTGGTTCTTGGGCTGTCAGTTCCACCCCGAGTTCAAGTCCAAGCCGATGGCCCCGCACCCCCTGTTCCGGGACTTCGTCCGCGCCGCCCTGGACTACGCCGCCAGCCGCCCCCGTTGATGAACGAAGTCGTCACTTCTTGACGAGCTCCTGCAGGGTCCGCTGGGCGCACTCCGGGCAGTAGCTGGAGGTGATGTCCAGCCGGGCGCGCTCGTGTGAATGAACTGCTCCACGGGCATCCAGGGCCCGCGTCCCGGCTCCGTGCCGGCGTCGTCCCGGATCTTCTTGCAGACGCAGCACATCGGCAGGATCTTCTGGTAGAAGGAGATGCGACGCGCCAGCTCCAGCCGTTCCAGGCAGCGCTCCACGCGGAAGAAGACCTCGGCGGACTCGCAGGGTTTGAGCAGGTAGTCGTCGGCCTGGGACTGGAGCGCCTCGATGGCGGAGAGCATGTCGCCGAACCCGGTCAGGATGATGACCATGACGGTGGCGTCGATCTCTTTGGAGCGCTTGAGGACCTGGATCCCGTCGGTCCGCTCCATGACGAGATCCGTGATGACCAAGTCGAAGGGGGTGCCCTGAAGCAGCGTGATCGCCTTCTCGCCGTTGTTCGCCCGGGTAACACGGTAGCCCCGATCCCCTCCAGGATGAAGGGGTCGTCGTCCACCAGCAATACGCTGTAGGGTTCCATCGTGTGCGGCCCTCCCCATGGGGTGCAGAGTCGACGCCGGCATGCGGCCGCCAGGCGGCGTGCGGTGTCCAGCCTGCCGGTTTTTTACACTCTACCATGGACGGCGTCCGAACTCCAGGCGGTGGGGCTGCGCCCTGGCCGCTCGCGATTCCCGGGCCGACTCTATTTTTTTTCCTTCAGCGCCGCTACGATGAACTCGGCGACTTTTTCCGCCGAGCGGCCGTAGAGCTCGTCGATGGCCACCCGATCCAGCAAGTCGTCGCTCCAGGGGATGCTGTTCTCCTGGACGATGTTTTTGATGTTCTCGAACTTGCCGCCCAAGGCCCGCATCCTGGCCTCCAGCGGTACGCGCTCTTGGAAGGCGATGTGCAGCAGGAGCAGGTGCTCGATGCGGTTCGTCCGGGAAGGGGAGGAGGCCATCAGGGGGATCACAAGGATGCTGCGGTCGTCCTTGCGCCCCTTGCCGATGTAGACGTTGCCATCCCGGACGATGATGCGTTTGGTGCCCTTCAAGGCCGGGTCGGATTCCACCCGGGAGGGGAGGGTGCGGGTGTCGCCGCGTTTGTTCAAGACCCCGATCGTGGTGCCCTCGTCGGGCTCCCCCAGGACGCTCAAGCCGACGATGCGATAGAGGATCGACCCCTGGACCTCGCGCACGACCGCCTGCAGGTTCTTGAGCACTGCGACGTTGGCCGGGATGAGCTGGGCGGGCGAGAAGTGCTCCGCCGCCAGTGCCGCGAAGAGCAGCCCTGCGGGCTCTTCGCTGATGCGGCTCGTCCCGACGGTGACGGTTTTGGCCTGGTGCTTGATGGCGTCCACGGGGCGGGCGAGAAACCCGATGGCATGGCCCAGCCGCTCGAAGAGCACCGCGAGCATGTTGGCGGCGGTTCCCTGCCGGTCGAAGTCGAGGTCGAAATCCGCCGCCGGCAGCCGCCCGGACAGGTATTTGAGGAGCAGGATGAGATCGGAGCTGGCGTCATAACCCACGGTGACCGGAAATTGCTTCTGGCGGCGTTTGCGCCGGAAGTCGGCGTAAAACTCGGCAATTTTCTCGCGGAAACCCTTCTCCAAGACCAGCTCGAAGAGGTCCGCCCCGCGGCGGGTCGCGCTGCCGACGGCCAGCTGGAGCTCTTCGTGAAAGCGGAAAAGGAAGCGCGAGCCCTCGTGGATGGAGAGGGCGGCATAATACCCCCACAGGTGCCCGGCGAGGGTGTTCAGAACCGGGGCCAGATGCTCGGCGACGACCGGCACCTGGAAGACATCCGCCGCGTAGGGTGCGAACCGCTCCTCCCCCTCGTTGCAAATTACGACCGGGGTGGCCTTGTGCGCTTTGAAAATGGCGGTGTCCTTCACGATGTCGCCGATCACGGTCGGCCGTGCCCCGGCGGCGCAGACGATGATGAGCGGCTCGGAGGAGAGGTCGATGTGCTTCTTGTCCTCCACATAGTCCGAGGAGATGGTCTTGTAGCAGAGCTCGCTCAGCTTGATGCGGATTTCATCGGCGGAGGCTTTGTTCGGGCCGCTGCCGACGACGGCCCAGAAGGTTTTGGTGACGGCCAGTCGACGGGCGGAGGCCTCCAGTTGCTCCGAAAGGCCGAGGACCCGGCGCATGTGGTCCGGCAGGTCGAGCAGCCGCTGAATCTCGGCGGAAACGAACGGCTCGTCGCGGCGGCCCTTCAGCTGGGCGATGTGCAGACCCAGCAGGGCCCCGGCCGTGATCTGGGCGTAGAAGGCCTTGGTGGAGGCGACCGACATCTCGATGTCGCGGCCGCTACTGGTGTAGATCACCCCGTCCACCTTGAAGGTCAGGTCCGAGTCCCGGCGGTTGACGATGGCGAGGGTGCGGGCCCCACGCTCACGCACCATGTCGACCGAGCGGTTGGTGTCGGTCGTCGTCCCGGACTGACTGATGGCGACGACCAGGGCATCCGCCATGGAGCCACCTTCCGCGGTGGGGCTGAGTGTGAACCCGCTGAACTCCGAGGCCTTGAGCGCCTGGACTTGGATGGCGGGGTCGTTCAGGTAGTGCTGCAGGATGTTGGCGCAGGCGAGGGCGGCGACGCCGGCCGTGCCCTGGCCGATGAAGAAGATGCGCCGGATGGAACCCCCGGCGAGGGCACGGTCGACATCGGGCGGCACCGCTTTCGCGTCGAGCGTGGTGACGAGGCCGCGGGTCCCGGTCTCGGCGATCTTCCAGCGGTTCCGCAGGGTCTTCTCCACCGAGCCCGGGGCCTCGGAGACTTCCTTTAGAAAGTAGTGCGGAAAATTCTGGCGGTCGATGTCGCGCGAGGAGAGCTCGGTGTGCTTGAGATGCTGATCGCCCAGCGCGACGGGGGTCCCGTCGTAGCGCATGGAGGTGATGCCGCCCGGCCCGCCCGCTGAGAGTTGGTCCAGAACGACGATCTGGCCTTGGGTTTTACCGGCCGCTGCCTCCACGACCGACTCCCCGTCGAGCCGGATGCAGGTGGAAGTCTCCTCGATGAACCCGTAGACCTCCGAGGTGGCCATGTAAAGGTCCGGGGCGATGCCGACGAAGATCGCCTGCCCGCTGCCGCGCTGGGCAAGGAAGAGCTTGCCCGGCGCGAAGCTCGTGTGCATGGCGATGGCGTGGGAGCCCGTGAAGTCGCACACCGCCCGGCGGAAGGACTCGGCCACGTCGCAGCCCTGCCGCAGGTAGTGTTCGACCTGGAGCGGGATGATCTTGGTGTCGGTGATGACATCCGCCGGGATGCGCCCGCCGCGCCGTTCGAAGGCCTCCCGGAGCTCGAGGAAATTGTCGATGTCGCCGTTCAGGCAGGCGTGGATGATCCCGCTGTCGCCGGCCGCGCCCGGCGGCCCGGCGCGGTTGTCGACCGGGTGGCAGTTGGCCTCGGTGATGGCCCCGACCGATGCCCAGCGCGTGTGGGCGTTGACCGTGTGGAACTCGAGTGGAAAGGCGACGATGGCCTGCAGGAGAGGGTCGGTGGCGATCGCGCGCCGCAGGGTGCGGATATTGTCCCCCAGGCTGCCGATTTCCAACGCCACCTTGTAGGTGAAGGCGACGGCGACCTGGGCCCCGTGGCGCTGAACCGTGATGGAGCCGTTGAGCAGCGGCTGCAGGTCCAGGCGGCGGGTGAATTCGCCCATGGTGCCGTCCCGCTCGAGAGCGGCGCTGAAGTGTTCGTAGTCGGAGGCCTGCAGGACGAAGAGCAGCGAGATTCCGGCCGAGTCGCGGCCGCGAACCTCCATGCGGTCGATGCTGTTCAGAACCGAGTTGATGCCGCGGAAGACGTGCACGGTCTGCGCGGAGCCGCCGGCATCGGCGCTGAGCTCGGCGATGCGGGCGATGTTGCCCAGCACCTCGGTGCGCAGGCACCAGGCGGCATCCTTGAGCTGCTCGATGCGCCGGCTCACCGTGTCGGTCTCGGCCACGCCGAGCCGGCCGACCTGCTCCTCGAGGCAGCCCGTTTCCACGGCCTGGCACGCGGCCAGGGCGGAGGCCAGGCCGTCGAGTCGGGCCTGGAGGGCGGGGTCCGCATAGATGCGGGCAAAGGCATCCGGGCGCCGGAGCTCCCGGGCGAGCCGCACCAGCTCGAGGATGCATGCCTCTCCGCCGAGATAGGCCTCGGAAAACCCCTTGGCCTGGCTGCGGCAGGCCTCGAACCCGTTGGCGCGGACTCGCTGCGCCAACGCGGCCAGTGGGGCGACGGGCGCCTCGGCAGCCTCCGGGGCGCTGCGTTTGAAGGCCACGATGCCGGCAATGCCGCAGCCGAGCACGGTCGCGCTGAGCGGGGCCACCACCACCGCCCCCGCCGGGACGGAGGAAAGGCTGCGGCCGAAGTAGACGGGAGCGCTCAGCCGGCGGGCGGTGATCTTCAATATCTGCTGGAGTCCCTGGATGAAGGAGCAAACCATGCGCGTTTCCTTTGTGGGTGGGTCTCGGGCTATCGCAGTGCCGTCCCCGGGGCAACGGCGGCGTCGGGCGCGATCAGCACCGGGCCGCCCTCCGCCCCGGCGGCGAGCAGCATGCCCTGGGAAATTACCCCCATGAGTTTCGCCGGCCGCAGGTTGGCGACGATGACGATCTGCCGGCCGACAAGGCTCTCGGGGGCATAGTGCTCGGCGATGCCGGCCACGATGGTGCGGCGCTCGCCGAGGTCGATTTCCAGCCGGAGCAGCTTCTTGGCCTTCGGCACCGGTGCGGCGCTGAGGACGGTGGCGACCCGCAGGTCGACCCGCTGAAAGTCCTCCAGCGTGATTTCGGGCTTCGCCACCGGCGCCGCCGCGGCCGGCGGGGTCGCCGGCGCCGCTTCGGACGAGATGGGGACCGTCTCGATGCGGGGAAAGAGCATGACCGTCTTGGGCAGGCCGGTGCCGGCCGGAACGGAAGCCCAGCGTTTCAATTCCGGCAGGTCATAAAACGGGGCTTCCGGATCGAGGCCGAGGTGTTTTTGCATGCGGGCGGCCGTCCCCGGCATGACCGGGTGGATCAGGCCGGAGATCAGCCGCAGGCCCTTCAGGAGGCTGTGCATGACGGCTTCGAGCTGCCGGCGGGTGCTCTTTTTTTTGGCGAGTTCCCAGGGGGCGGCGATGTCGACGGCCCGGTTCATCCGGCCGATGAACTCCCACACCGCGGCCAGCGCCCGGTGGAGCTCGAAGTGCTCCATGGCGCGCTCATAAACCTCGATCGTGCGCCGGGCCTCGGGCCCCAACCCCAATCCGTACTGACGGCCCACCGCGGGGTCCAGCTCCGGGACGACCCCCTCGAAGTACTTGTGGGCCATGGCGACCACGCGCGAGAAGAGGTTGCCCAGGTCGTTGGCGAGGTCGGAATTGATCCGCTGCACCATGGCCGACTCGCTGAAATTGGCGTCCAGCCCGAAGGTCATTTCGCGGATCAGGAAATAGCGGAAGGCGTCGAGCCCGTAGACGCTGCGCATGTCGAGCGGCTCGACCACATTGCCGAGACTCTTGGACATCTTGCGCTGCTCGATGTTCCAGTAGCCGTGCACGTTGAGGTGCTGGTACATCGGGATGCCGGCCGCCTTCAGCATGCAGGGCCAATAGATGCCGTGGGGTTTGAGGATGTCCTTGGCGACGATGTGCTGGGCCGCCGGCCAGAAGCGGTGGTACAGCTCGCCGTCCGGGTAGCCGAGGGCCGAGACATAGTTGAGCAGGGCGTCGAACCAGACGTAGGTGACGTAGGTGTCGTCGAAGGGCAGGGGGATGCCCCAGGTGAGCCGCGTCGTGGGCCGCGAGATGCACAGGTCCCCGAGCGGCTCACGCAGGAAGGCCAGCAC
>JBFYWX010000148.1:0-7636 GCA_041310825.1 Desulfobacteraceae bacterium
GCCTATATCGACCAGACGCCCTTCGTGCTGATGGCGGTGAAAACGAAGGACGACCTGATGCGGCCCTGGTACAAAGCGCGCCGCCAGCTTATCACCTACCTGCTCCTTAGCGGCAGCGCCATCCTGCTGGTCGTTCTTGCCGTGTCGACCTACCTGGTCAGCCGGATCCACACCGCCGACCAGACCCGCGTGGCGGCGCTCCACCAGGTGGAATACGCGAACAAAATGGCATCCATCGGCAGGCTGGCGGCAGGGGTGGCTCATGAGATCAACAACCCGCTCGCCATCATCAATGAAAAGGCCGGTCTGGTGAAAGACCTGCTCCAGCAGCAGGAGGAGTATGCGCCCATACGCACCAAACTGCTGGCCCAGATCGACTCGATCCAGGGATCGGTCAAACGCTGCGCCACCATCATCCGCAGGCTCCTCAGCTTCGCCCGCCAGTCGGATGCCACGTTTGAAACCATCACCCTGAAAGAGGTCATCGAAAACGTCATCGGTTTCCTGGGCAAGGAGGCCGAATACCGGGGCATTGGCATGACGATCGACATTGCCCCGGATGTGCCGCCCTTCAAGAGCGACCGGGGCAAGCTGGAACAGATCTTTCTCAACCTGGTCAACAATGCCTTCGCCGCGATGGGTGACGGCGGCCGCCTGACCTTCGAAGGCCGTCGGATAGCCGCCGACCGGGTGCAGCTTGCGGTCAGCGACGACGGATGCGGGATTTCGCCGGAGGACATCACGCACGTTTTCGAGCCGTTTTTTTCGACCCGCACCAAGCAGGGGGGGACAGGCCTCGGCCTCTCCATCACCTACGGGCTGGTCCAGGAGATCGGCGGCACCATCCGGGTGGAGAGCCGGCTCGGCAAGGGCACCCGCTTCACCTTAACCTTTTTGCTGGATCCGGCTGTTTGGGGAAAATGAAAATGGTTCGTGTCCTGCTGGTTGATGACGAAGAAGATCTGGTGACCACTCTGGCGGAACGATTGGCTATGCGGGGGATCGACGCCCATTGGGCCACGAGCTGGGAAGCGGCCCTGGAGATGCTCGTGCACCACCGCTTCGACGTGGCCGTTCTGGACATCAAGCTGCCGCGCATGAGCGGGATTGAGATCAAACGGAAAATGGAATCCATGGCCCCCGGCATGAAGTTCATTTTCATGACCGGCCACGGGTCGGAGCAGGATTTCGAAAAGGGGGCGGCCGAGGCCGGCGCCTCCAACTATCTCTTAAAGCCGGTCGATATCGAGTCCCTGCTGAGCAAAATCCGGGAGATGGCCTGATGGCGGACCCATTGCCCCAAAATGACGGCACGAAAACAGCCTCGCCCGGAAGGGGCGGGGGGGCCTCACTGCTCGATGCGGCCGCCGCCGAGGGGCTGCGGTTTTTCGGGCGCACTTCGGCCTCGATTTCACATGAGCTCAAGAACACCCTGAGCATCATGAACGAGAGCGCCGGGTTGATCGAAGATCTCGCGCTTCTCGCCGAAAAGGGCCGGCCGCTCGACCCCGCCCGGGTGAGAACATTAGGGGCAACGATCAAACGGCAGATCCAGCGGACGGACCAGATCATCCGGAACATGAACCGGTTTTCCCACAATGTGGATGATCCGTTCAAGCAGATCGAGCTGGTCGATTTTCTTGAATTCGTCCTGGCGGTCTCCCGCCGCCTGACGGCGGCCAAAGGGGTCACGGTCACGGTTCACCCCCGGGACCAACCCCTGATGATCGTCACCCGGCCCTTTTTTCTGCACAGCCTGCTCTGGCGTCTGCTTGAATATGGAATGGAACGGGTCGGAAAATCGAAGGCCCTTGCTTTGACCCCCGAAGAGCGGGAGCCCGGTATCTGGGTCCGGCTGACGGGGTTGGAAACACCCGCGCCTCCGGCAGGTCAGGGGTTTCCGGCGCCTCCGGAAAAGACGCTCCTCGACCTGCTGGAAGCGCAGCTGAAGGTGGATCCGGATGAAAAGGCCCTGATCCTCGTTCTGCCGACCCGAGTCAAGGAGGAGGTCCAGGGGAAATCGGCATCGAAAACATCAACGGAAGGAGCAACGTCATGACCATAAAAGTACTCTTGGTGGACGATGAGAAGGAGTTCGTGGATCTGCTGGGGGAAAGGATGTCGACCCGGGGGATGGAGGTCAGCGCCACGACCTCCGCGGCGGATGCGCTCAAGATTTCGGAGGAACAGTCCTTCGACGCGATCGTCCTGGACCTGATGATGCCGGAGATGGACGGGCTGGAGGTCCTGAAAACCCTCAAAGCCAAGCGCCCGGAGCTGCAGGTCATCCTGCTGACCGGCCACGGGACCATCGAAAAAGGGGTCGAGGCCATGCGCTTGGGGGCCATGGATTTCGTCGAAAAGCCGGCCGATCTCGACTCCTTGACCGAAAAAATCAAGAAGGCCCAGGCCCGCAAGATGATCCTGGTGGAACGCAAGGTGGAAGAGAAGATGCGGGACATCCTGACCACCAAGGGCTGGTGATCATCCCGATTTTTCCACGTGCGGCTGTTGTCGGCTCGGGCCGTTTGCACATTCGCGTTGCTGCAGCCGGACGCGCTGGATCTTTGCGAATGCTACGGTGGCCAGAGGATCGGCAGCAGCCACACCGACACCCCGAGGACCAGGAGGGTGAGGGGCACGCCGAGCTTCAGGTAGTCGCTGAAGCGATAGCCGCCGGGGCCCATCACCAAGAGATGGGCGGGGTGGGAGAGCGGGCTGGCGAAGCTCGCCGAGGCCGCGATCGCCACCGTCATCATCAGCAGGTGCGGGGAGATCGAAAGGGCGTCCGCCGTGCTGAGCGCGATCGGCGCCATCAGTACCACCAAGGCCGCGGTGGGGATGATCTGGGTCGCTAGAACGGTGACTGAAAAGAGCGCGGCGACGACCCAGCGCGGGCCGAGATCGCCGACCGCGGCGACCAGGGCCGCGGCCCCCATCTGGGCGACGCCCGTGTTTTCGACGGCCGCCCCGAGCGGCAGCATGGCGGCGATCAAAAACACGACCTTCCACTCGATCGCGCGGTAGGCCTCCTCCATGCTCAGGCAGCCGCAGAGCACCATCAGCGCGGCCCCGGTCAGCCCGGCAATGGCGATCGGGACGAAGCCGAGGATGGCGCTCAGGAGCACGGCCGCCATGACGGCCGCGGCGACGAGCGCTTTTTCCAGCCGCGGCGCCCGCGCGGCGGCTTCGTCCAGGACGAGGAAATTGGGGTCCCGGGCCAGCGCCTCGAGGTTGCGGCGCTGGCCGTAGACCAGGAGCGCGTCCCCGAACTGCAGGGGGATGTCCTGCAGCCCGGTGCGAAAGGCGCGGCCCTTTCTCCAGATGGCAAGCACACTCAGCCCGAAGTGATCGCGAAACAAAAGCTCGGCCAGGGTGCGTCCCGCGAGAGTGGTCCGGGGCGAGAGCAGGACCTCGGTGGCGCCGATCTGCTGCGACTCCAGCTCCGCGGCCAGGCGGGAGGTCTGCTCCTCGATGTTGAGCCGCTGCAGGCCATCGAGCACCTCCAGGTCGTGCGGCGTCCCCTGCAGCAACAGCAGATCGCCGGCCTGCACCGTCTCCTGCGGCGATGGCATGCAGAGCAGCTCATTGCCCCGCAGGATGCCGATCGCGGTCAGGCCGAACCCGTTGCCCAAACGGCTATCGATCAGATCCTTGCCCGCCAGCACCGACCCCTCGGGGACACGTACCGGCAAGAGCTGCGCCAGGCCCCGGACGGCCGCCGGTGCCTCCTCGGCCCCCCAAAAACGCAGGTCCGAAAGCAAGCCCTGACGGCTTACCGCCTCCAGCGCCTCCCGCTCGCCCTGTACCAGCAGCCGGTCCCCGGCCGCGATCGGGTGGTGGCGCAGCTCCTTGACTTGGTCCGCGCCCCCGCTGTACACGGCCAGGACGTGGACCCGGTGGTTCCGCCGCAGTTCGCTTTGGCCCAGCGTGGCCCCGATCAGGGGCGATTTCTCGGGGATCCGGCCTTCGGCCAGCGCGAGGCAACGGTGCACGCGATCGTGGGCGAAGTCCGGCGCTTCAATCTGCAAATGCTGGCCGCCGTGGAAGCGCCGCAGGTGGTCCGGGCGCCCGTGCACGATCAAGGTGTCGCCGGCCAGCAGGCGTTCGCTCGGGCGGGGGGCAAGGGTCAGCATCCCCTTGCGCTGGAGGGCCAGCACCGTCAGATAAAGGGCCGAGCCCAGTCGGCTTTCGGCGAGGGTCCGGCCGTCCAGGGGGGAATCCGCCGGGAGCTGAAGGGTGAAGACGTGGGCGTCAAGCTGATAGGAGGCCGCCAGCTGGTGTCGGCTGTCGGCGGTTGCATCCGCCGCTTTTTGGGGGAGCAGGCGGCGCCCCGCCAGCACCACGAAGGCGATCCCGGCCGCGACGATGGCCGCGGTGATCGGCGTGAACTCGAAAATCCCGAAAGGGCGCAGCCCGGCGGCGCGCAGGGCGTCGGTCACGAGGATGTTGGGGGGGGTCGAAATGCCGGTGAACGGGCCGCCGAGGAGGCACCCCAGCGCGAGCGGCATCAGCAGCCGGGAGGGGGGACGGCCGCTGCGCCGCGCCAGCTCCATTGTGGCCGGCAGCAGGATGGCGGCCACCGTGACCGTGTTGATGAGGGCCGAGAGCAGGCTTGCGGCCGCCATCAGGACCGCCATGAGCAGGGCCTCGCCCCCTTTCGTGAAGCGCTGCAGCGGCTGCCCCAGACGGTGGGCGATCCCGGTGCGCGTCAGTCCCGCGGAGAGGATGAACATGGCCCACACGGTGACGACGGCCGGACTGCTGAAGCCGGCCAAGGCTTCCTGGGTCGAGACCAGCCCCGTCAGGGCCAGGGCGGATAGCACCAGCAACCCCACCACATCGACACGCAGCCGGCCGCTGACGAACAGAACCAGCGCCGCGGCGATGATCGCGAGCAGTATGATGACCTCAAGCGTCACAAGATCAGCCTCTTCGGCTGGTACCCATATTGGTCTGACCCGTAACAGCCCCCTCAGACTGAACCACTTCCGCGTTGGAGTGGGGAGAGGGAATGCGAGCGGCGGATCGCGTCGGTTGTGACTGTCATAACACTCGACCGCAGCGTTTTCCAGCGGGCACCTTGCCACGGTCCGATCGGTGTCCGCCGTCCGGCGGATTCAGCCACGAAACGACCGGTTTCGCTTGCGCCGGGCCCATACGGTTTTGTACCGAAGCGGCTATCCCCCTCGGCGCTTATCGGTTCAAAATGCCGCCGGCGAATTCGGCGCCGATTTTGGCCTAAGTCAAGGCGGGATAATTTGAGGATTCGGTATAAAGGCATCATAACAGCTTTCCCGTCCCCCCATTTTCAGGGCTCGATTCGTTCCGACGCCCTTTCCGGGCGTTCGCCCTAGGGATCACTCTCACGTTTGGGAGGTGCCCATGCACGCCAAAGGTCTTCTATCCTCACTGAGATTTCTGCGCCCCCGCGGGCAAACCTGCCGTGAGGAAACCCTATCCGACGGTTGGGCCGAAATGCGCTGCGGCCAGCGGGAGTGGGAGGAGTTCTACCGCGGTCGCTGGCAGTACGACAAGAAGGTCCGCTCCACCCACGGGGTCAACTGCACCGGCTCCTGTTCCTGGGATGTCTACGTCAAGAACGGCATCATCGTCTGGGAGACCCAGCGGACCGACTACCCGACCTGCGGCAGCGGCTACCCCAACCACGAGCCGCGGGGCTGCCCGCGCGGGGCGACCTGCTCCTGGTACACTTACAGCCCGGTCAGGCTCAAGCACCCGCTGATCCGCTCTTCCCTGCTCGCGCTCTGGCGCGCGGCGCTCGCCACCCAGGGCGACCCGGTCGCGGCCTGGAAGAGCATCGCCGGCGACGACGCCAAACGCCGGTCCTATCAATCCGAGCGCGGCAAGGGCGGCTTCGTGCGGGTCTCCTGGGACGAGGCCGCGACCCTCGTCGCCGCCTCCCTCGTCCACACCATCCAGACCTACGGCGCCGACCGCATCTTCGGCTTTACGCCGATCCCGGCCATGTCCATGGTCTGCTACGCCTCCGGGGCCCGGTTTCTCTCCCTGATCGGAGGCGTGTTGTCAAGTTTCTACGACTGGTACTGCGACCTGCCGCCGGCCTCGCCCCAGGTGTGGGGCGAGCAGACCGATGTTCCGGAGAGCGCGGACTGGTACGAATCCGCCTACATGATCGTCTGGGGCACCAACCTCCCCATGACGCGCACGCCGGACGCCCACTTCTTCACCGAGGCCCGCTACCGCGGCGCCCGGGTGGCGGCGGTCGCCCCGGACTACGCCGAGTACGTGAAATTTGCCGATACCTGGCTGCCGGCCAGGGCCGGCACCGACGCAGCGCTCGCCATGGCCATGAGCCACGTGATTCTCAAAGAGTTCTAAATCGAGCGCCAGAGTGCCTATTTCAGCGCCTATGCCAGGCGTTACACCGATCTGCCCTTCGCGGTGGTGCTGGAAAAGCAGGGCGAGGAGTGGGTCTCCGGCCGCTTTCTGAGGGCCTCCGATCTGGGCCTGGAGATCCCGAACGCGCAGTGGAAGACGGCGGTTTTCGACACCGCCTCCGGCCGCTTCGTCATCCCCAACGGCAGCATCGGCTTCCGCTGGAGCGAGGAGGGCCGCTGGAACTTGAACCTGAAGGATGCGGCCACCGATGCCGCCATCGATCCGCTGCTCTCCTTTGCCGGCGACGCCGAGGAGTGGGTCCGCGCCTGCTTTCCCGTGTTCGGGGATAACCCGCCGACCACCCGATGCGGGCCGGTACCCGCCAAAAAGATCAAGACCCCTTCCGGGACCCTGATGGTGACGACCGTCTTCGATCTCCTGGCGGCGCAATTGGGAGTACCGCGAAAGGAGGCCGTTGCGCCAACCGGAGAAGCCCCCACGGGCTACGAAGACCCGCAGCCCTACACCCCGGCCTGGCAGGCGGCCATCACCGGCGTACCGGCCGCCGCCGCCATCCGCGTTGCACGCGAATTCGCCGAGAACGCCGAGAAGACCCGCGGCAAATCCATGATCTTTCTCGGCGCCGGGACCAACCACTGGTTTCACAGCGACATGATCTATCGCGCCATCCTGAACCTGACCACCCTCTGCGGCTGCCAGGGGGTGAACGGCGGCGGCTGGGCCCACTACGTGGGCCAGGAGAAGGTCCGGCCCCAGGCGGGCTGGTCGCAGGTGGCGTTCGGATTGGACTGGCGGCGGCCGGCCCGCCAGCAGAACGGCACCTCGCTCTGGTATTTCGCCACCGACCAGTACCGCTACGACACGCTCGACGTCGGCACCCTGCTCTCTCCCCTGGCCGCGAAGAATGGCCTGCCGCGCCACCCGGCCGACTACAACGTCATCGCCGCGCGTCTGGGCTGGCTGCCCTCCTATCCGCAGTTCAACCGCAACCCGGTTGCGCTGGTCGCCGAGGCGGCGGCCGCCGGCGCCAAGACGGACGCCGAGATCATCGCCCACGTGGTGGCGCGCCTCAAGAAAGGGGAGATCCGTCTTGCCATCGAAGACCCGGACGACCCGGCCAACTTTCCGCGCGTGCTCTTCCTGTGGCGGGCGAACCTGCTCGGGGCGAGCTCCAAGGGGCACGAGTATTTCCTGAAGCACCTTCTAGGCGTCGAGAGCGCGGTCATGAACACCGAAAGCGCATCACGCCCCG
>JBFYWX010000174.1:0-5732 GCA_041310825.1 Desulfobacteraceae bacterium
TGAAGGTGGTGCCCTCGCCTTCGCGGCTGGTCAGCTCGATGTCGCCCCCGTAGTCCTTGACGATCCCGTAGGTGATGGCCAATCCGAGGCCCATGTCGATGCTGCTCTCCTTGGTGCTGAAAAACGGTTCGAAAATCTTGTCGCGGACCGCCTCGCTGATGCCGATCCCGTCGTCTTCGACCGCCGCCACGACCCGGCCGTCCTCCTGGTAGGTCCGAATGCGGATCGTGCCGGCCGTGCGGTCGGGGAGCCGCTGTTTTTTCTCGGTGATGGCGTCCCGGGCGTTGGCGACCAGGTTGAAAAAGACCTGCTGCAGCCGGTTGTCGTGCGCCATGATCGGGCGCACCGCGGGGCTGAGATCGAGCGCCAGGTGGATGTTGTCCAGCTCGAACTGACGGCCGACCAGGGAGAAGACCGCCTGGATGGGCTTGTTGATGTCCACCCGCTCCATGACAAGCTCGGCCTTGCGCCCGAAGGAGCGCAGGGTGTTGATGATCTCGGCGGCCCGGTCGACCTGGGTGCTCATTTCGCTGACCACCTGGTGCAGGTCGGGGGGCGGGATGCCGCGCTCCTGCTCGACCATGATGGCCAGGAAATCGCTGCCCATCTTGATGGCGTTGAGCGGCTGGTTCAGCTCGTGGGCGATGCCGGCGGACATCTCTCCGAGCGACTTCATCTTGTTGGCCTGGATCAGCTGGGCGTCCTTCTCCACCATCTCGGTGATGTCGGTCGAGGCGAGCACGATGGCCGGTTGCCCCTTGTAGGTGGTGGTGGAGGCGTGCAGGTTCACGTAAAAGGGTGTGCGGCCCTTCTTGTAGTGCAGGGTCTTGGGGTAGGTGACCAGCCCGTGGGTTTCTCCCTGCCCCTGGAGGGATTGAAAATAGGCTTGGGTGTGCTCGGGGGCGAGCTCCATGAAGGGGCGGCCGATCAGCTCCTCCCGGCTGTACCCGTAGACCGCAACCGCGCGTGGGTTGGCGTCGATGATCTCGAAGCTCTGGTGGTTGACGACGAAGATCGGGTCGGGCCCGCTGACGAAGAGCGAGCGGTATTTTTTCTCGGATTCGCGCAGGCGCCTGCGGTAGAGGCGGATGCCCCAGATCATGTTGTAGAAGGCGTCCGCAAGCTGGGCCACCTCGTCGCCCTTCTGGCGGCGGTAGAACTGGCAATCCCGGCAGACGGGGTTGATTGCCGCCGCCTCGCCCTGCGGTTCGAGGGAGGGGCCTCCGTCGAGATGTCGGCAGGGCACGTCGGGGTTGGCGAAGGCCGGGCACTCGAGCGGCTGCCCGCCCTTGGAGACCTGATCGGCGTCGAGCTTGACGTCGAAGTTGCCCTTGCTCAGCTCCTCGGCGATCTGCGTGAGCTTGAAAATCGGCAGGGTGATGTACTTGGCCAGGTAGTGGGTGAGGACGAAAATGATCACGACCACCAGGGAGAGAAACCCCAGGAAGGTTGTGCGCAGCTTGGCAACCAGCTGGTCGATGTGGTTCTTGTTGAGCCCCACGTGCACCGTGCCGATGCGGTAGATCCCCTGGGTGATGGGGGTGGCGATGTCGTAGGCCATCTGGTCGCCGATCTGGCACAGGCGCACGCTCTTGACTTCCTCCGGCGGGAGCCGGTTCGCCAGCCGCAACGACTCGGGGAAGGCCCGGGTGAGGGTGTGGCTGAGGACCAGGTCTTCGCGGTCGCTCACGAAAATGTAGGAGACCAGGTGCTGGCGCTCCTTGAGCTTGGCCTCCTCGAAAATAAGGCTGAGCAGCTCGGGGGTGTTCTTGTCGAGGATGTAGCCGCTGCTCCTCTCGGCGATCGTGCGGGCGATGGCGATGCCCCGCAGCTCGAGCTCGTGGATCAGGTTGTCCACCAGGATCCAGCGCGCCAGCAGGGCGATGATGGCGCTGATGCCCAGGATGACCGCAATGATGGAGAAGAAGATCTTGTTCTTGAGGCTGATGTCCCGGAAGCGTTTGGCGGCTTTTTGAACGACACGGGGTTTCATGGCCGGTCCTACCGCGCTGCGTCTATCTGGGCCTTGATTTCGGCCCAGTCCTTGATCAGCGAGAACTGCCCGTTTTCGAGGCGGGTGAAGTGAACGCGGTCCAGCCCCTGGTTATCGTTCGCGCTGAAGGCGATGGTGATATCCGGGCTGAGCGACAGGTCGTGGATCGATTCGATGGCGTCGATGAACCCTTCCCGGGTCAACTCCGCGCCCGCCCGCTGCAGCCCCTCGACCAGCACGCGGGCGTTGATGAAGCCCTCGAAGCCCACGAAGTTGGGCTGGTCCTGCGGGTAGTAGCGCTTGAGCAGCGTGACGTAGCCCTCGGGCCCGGTCAGCAGCGGGCTGGGGTCCCTGCGGTCCGGGGGCGGGACGACCTGGGACATGACGACCGTGATCCCCTTCTGGTTCTCCAGCCGCCGGGCCAGTTCGTCGGCCCCGACGAAGGAGACCAGGTAGAACAGGGGCCGAAAGCCCTGTTCGTGGACCAGCCGGATGAATTTGGCGCACGGGTCGTAGGTGCCGATCATCGCCACGGCCTCGGCCCCGGAGGCGGTGATCTTGTTCAGCCCTTCCTGTACGTCCAGCGTGCCGCGGTTGTAGGAGCCCGCGGTGACCGGCGCCAGATTGAACCGCTTGAGGGCCAGCTCCGTCCCCGTCAGGCCGTCGAAGCCGTAGGCGTCGTATTGGTAGAAGACGGCGATTTTTTTCAGCCCCAGGTCATCGACCAGATGCCGGACGGCGGCGGCGGTCTCCTGGTAGTAGGAGGCGCGCACGTTGATCAGGAAGCGGCTGAAGGGCTCGCGCAGGGCGTTGGCGCCGGTGAACATGCCGAGCAATGGGATCCGGGCCTCCTCGATGAGGGGCAGCACCTTGACCGTCGTGGGGGTCCCGACGTAGCAGAACAGGGCGAAGACCTGGTCGTCGATGATGAGCTTCTGGGTATTGGCCAGACACATGGGCGGGTCGTAGCTGTCGTCGTAGGCCACCACCCGGATGGTGCGGCCGTGGACCCCACCCTGCTCGTTGACGTGGTTGAGATAGCTCATCGCCCCGCTCAGGGTTTGGGTCCCGAGAAAGCTCGCGTGGCCTTTCAGCGCCAACGAGGAACCCAGCAGCACCTCGCCCGGCGTCACCCCGGGGACCGAGGCCTTGGGGGCATAGCTGTCATTGGAGGGATGGCACCCGGCGGCGAGCAGAGCCATAAAAAGAGGCGCCGCCCGGATCAAGCGGAGCAAGGGGTGACGTGCGGCCGGTGCGTGAGCGGCACCAAGGGATGAGCTAAATGCCCCCGCCGTCGAGAGTCTGCGGCCGCTAGTGGGTGAAGGCTCGTTCATTTTTCCCATCCGTACCCGTTCGCGTTCACGTACCCGTTCACGATTTTCAAAACCAATTTTTTATCACGTGTACGGGTACGAGTACGTAGACGTGGACGGGTACCGCTTCGCTACGTACGGGTATGTTTTTACCGGCTGCGCCGGATTTTACAGCCGATTTTCTGAAACCGGAACCCTGAACGCAACTGCCGCCCACCGGTGGGCAACACCATTGTATTATGACCCATACCCCCTCTCAAGTCCACAAGATTCCCCGGCTAAAGTTTTGACCCCGGCGGGGCGATAGATCATAGAAGAGCGGCACTTTCCGCTGCGATTATCTATGCATCGAGGAGAAACCGAATGAGAGCGGCACCCAACCTGGAGCGGCGGGACAAAGCGCGCCTGCCCTATGTCTGCCACATAGCCATCAGGGAGTCCACCTCGGGCAAGCGTCATTCCGGGAGGCTTTTCAACTATAGCGACACCGGTTTTTACTTTGAGAGCGACGGCCGCATGGACCCGGAGATCGAGGTCTTCATCGGGCTGCGCGACTCGCCCTTCGACGACCGGCCCAGTGACTACAGCTATCATCGCACCCGGATCATGTGGCGCAAGGAACTCACGGAAGAATCGCATTTCTTCTATGGCTACGGCGCGCAGATCATGGCAGCGAATCCCGCTCCTGCGGTCGCGCCGAAACGCAACCAGCGCCGGCACCCCCGCCGGCCGTTCAACCGCAAGGTGCGGTTTGCAGCCGACCAGATGATCGCCGAGGGGTTGGCCGTCGACATCAGCGCCTCGGGCGCGTTCGTCAAGTCCGGCAAAATGCTTCGCACCGGGCAGATCATCACCATGAGAATCCCCGACAAGGCCGGAAAGGAGATCGTGGTGAAAGGCAAAGTGGTCTGGTCGAGCACCGATGGGTTCGGCCTGCAGTTCATCGCCGTGTGAGTGCGGCGGCGCCCCCCGCCGCCGGTTTTTTTGCGCAGCGGATCCGCAGTCCATCCTGCCCTTCCTGAGGGACTGCCCTTGACGCCTGTCGCCTGCCGTGGTTTGATGGTCTGAATGCCGCGGCGCAGCGCTGGCGGACGTCCGCCGGCCGCCTGCCCGACCCCATCCCCGCGCGAAAGGAGCTTGCCCCATGCCCGTAGCGGATTACAAGACCTATTGCCGCATGATCGATCGGGCCTTGGCGGGCCAATTCGCCTACCCCGCCATCAACGTCACCTCCATGACCACGGCGAGCGCCGTGCTCCAGGGGCTTGCCGCCGCCAAGAGCGACGGGATCATCCAGGTGTCGACCGGGGGGGGCGCCTTCGCCTCCGGGGCAGGCCTGAAGGACATGGCGTTGGGGGCGATTGCGATCGCCGACTACGTCCACCGCACGGCCGACCGCTACCCGGTCTATGTGGCCCTGCACACGGACCATTGTCAGGCGGATAAGCTCGAACAGTTCGTGCTGCCGCTGATCGCCGAAACCGAGCGGCGCCGGGCGGAAGGGCGGCCGAACCTTTTTAACAGCCACATGTTCGACGGCAGCGCCCTGCCGCTGGCGGAAAACCTTGACCTCGCCGTGCCGCTCCTCGAGCGCTGCCGCGCGAGCGAGATCATCCTCGAGATCGAGGCGGGGGTGGTGGGCGGCGAGGAGGACGGGGTCAAAGGCGGGGGGCCTTCCGAAAAGCTTTACACGACACCGGAAGAGATGGTCGCGGTGGCCCGGCGCCTGAACGCGGTCGCCGGCGCGCGCTATCTCTTCGCCGCCACCTTCGGCAACGTGCACGGAGTTTATAAACCCGGCACCGTGAAGCTCAAGCCATCGATTCTGCGGGAGGGGCAGGCCGCGGTGATGAAATCCCTCGGAGCGGCCGCGCGTTTTGCCCTGGTCTTCCACGGGGGCTCCGGATCGAGCCTGGAGGAGATCCGCGAGTCGCTCGACTACGGGGTGGTTAAAATGAACATCGACACCGACACCCAGTACGCCTTCACGCGGCCCATCGCCGATCACATGTTGAAACACTACGACGGGGTGCTCAAGGTGGACGGGGAGGTGGGCAACAAAAAGGCCTACGACCCCCGCACCTACCTCGCCGCCGCGGAGAAGGCCATGGCCGCGCGGGTGCAGCAGGCGGTGGCGGATTTGCGGGGGGAAGGCACGACGCTCTACGGGCGTGCGGGCTGAGGCGCTGAACTGAAAAGAAGTAACGAGTAACGAGTAACGAGTGCAAATAAAGGTAAGGGGTGCCAGGTTCAGAGTTCACGGTTGGAGTCTAAAGTCAGGGCTTCGGCTGTTTTTTTGGTCCTCACAATTTTAGTCTCTTACCAATGAAATTGTGTGTGTTTTGTGTACAATATTTTTACACGCCCCAGCAAAACCAGACTGGCATTGTGTTTACAAAGATTTAAATTCTGTCCAACTTTTTAAC
>JBFYWX010000192.1:0-21863 GCA_041310825.1 Desulfobacteraceae bacterium
TCCCCTTGCGGATATCGACCGGGGTCTCCATCCAGTCGGCGTGCGGGGGCTGGTAATCGATGCGGTCCAGCAGTTCTTTGGGGGTGGGTTGCTTCTCAGCCATGGGCTACTCCTTGTCTGCGTTCGCTGCCGCTGACGCGTCCAGCGGCTTGTCCACCGGCAGTCCGGCTTCGACCATTTTTTCACGGAACTCGTCTTCGTATTCGGCGTAGGTGTGCAGGTGCACCGGGTGGTTCCAGGGGTTGATGTGGCGGTAGGCCCGGGTGTCGCCCTGCAGGTTGCGCGTGGGGCTCAGGAACACGCCCGCCAGGTGCATGAGCTTGCTGTGGGGGAAGTAGGCCAGCAGGGCGCTTACGAGGAAGAGGTGGATGTAGAACACCGCCCCGATCCCGTCGGGGACCGTGGGTCGGAAGGTCACCAGCCCTATGGTCAGCTGCTTGGCGGCGTTGATGTCGATCTTGGTGACATAGCGCATCATGATTCCGCTGAAGGCGATGCCGAAAATCAAGATCAGCGGGAACCAGTCCGAGGCGATCGAGATGTAGCGCACCGAGGGGATCAGAATCCGCCGCAGCGCCAGATAGGCCACGGCGGCCAGCAGCACAAAGCCCGAGAGGTAGACCGACGGCAGGCCGAACTGGATTCCGGGGTAGAGGATTTCCACCCGGAAGAAGCTGTCGATGTTCTCCAGGATCTGGACCGGCCAGAGGGTGGGTTCCGTGAAAAAGCGGGTGTGGCGGATGATGACCGTCAGGAAGGCGTAGTGGAAGGCGAGGGCCCCCACCCAGAGAAAGATCTCCAGCTGGTAGAAGATGCTGCCCTCCTGCATCTTGGTGCGCGTGTTGCGGAACAGCGAACGGAAGGTCAGGATCTCGAGCGCCATGCGGGCGACGACCTGCCATTTGCTCGCCGGGTTGTCGAGCCGGGAATAGGTGATCCAGGGCAGGGACTTGGCCTGTCCGCCCGTCGTGGGGATGGCAAACGGCACGGCCGAACGCGACCATCCCATCACCTTGCGCGCGAACCCGACGACAAAAAGAATGATTGCCAGATACGGGATGACCACGCCGAAGAGCCACTGCAGGCCGATGGACACCCCTGCCCAGGCAATCAGGAACAGGACGAAAACGGCAACGAAGGCGAGTACGTACTTTTTGTTCATCGATCAACACCTCGCGTGAATCTGAGCTTCGACGGGCGGTTGCGGATCGAAGCGTGGGGGAATGGGGTGGACCTTCCTTTCACCATCCGGAAACCTTCTCAGTCACTTGTTTCTTTCTCGGGGCCATCGGCGACCAGCCCCGCGCGCTTGAACGCGTGATAGGTACGGTTGCGCATCTCGTTGGCTTTCAGATCGAGCACCCGCTCCCGGCAGCCCATGTAGAGGTCGAACCCCTCGAGGGCGAAGCGGTCGATGCGCGCCTCGAGGTCGAAAAACTGCCGGGCCATGTCGGCTTCCTGAAGCTCTTTGCGAAAGATCTCGCGCAGGATCTGCTTGAGAGTGAAAATAAAGGCCGTGGCCCGGGCGGGGGAGAGGCTCTGAACGGCCCGGATGCGCATGATGGGGTCGAGGCCGGCCGTGATGGCATCGGCCGCCATGTCCCCCAGCAGCTGGTCCATCAGGGTCTCGATCCCCTTGCGCGTACTGTTGCCGACCGGGTTGGCGAACTGGTCTTTCTTGCTTTTGAGGAAAACGGCGGTGTCGGGGGCGTAGGCTTGAACGGTAGCATCAAACCACTTGGAGACGATCGTGGCGCGCTTCTTCTGAATGAGACTGATCAAGGTCTCTGCCATACGGTGACGAAACTCAAGCCCTCGTGAAACGTGAAACTGCTGCAGGCCGACCCGAGGACGGGTCTGCGGACGGGTGCATGTTCAGGGGATTTTTCTAAACGAGTTGATCACCAGTGTCAAGGAGAATCCGGTCATAAAGCCGGCGTAGCGGCGCGTAGGGGAGGCCGCCGGGGAGCACCCCAACCGATAGCGTCATCGAGGGTTGATTGCACCCGGGGGGTGGATGTAATATGGCATCATGCTCGATGCCTTCTTCTTTATCATCGGAGGGATCCAGCCCAAGGTCAGGGTGCTGGACGAACGACCGGTGCGCTGTCCGACCTGCGGCCTGCACCAGGCCTACACCCGGCGCGTCGACCACTATCTGAGCCTTTTTTTCATCCCGCTCATCCGGGTCAAAACCGGGGTTCCCTTTCTCGCCTGCGAGCGATGCGGAAAGGCCGCCTCCGATGGCGGCCGCCGCACGTTCCGGCCGCCGCGAGGGCCGGGCAACTACTGCCGATCCTGCAACCGGGAGCTGCCGGCGGACTTCGAATTCTGCCCGCACTGCGGAAGGCGACTCTGACAGGTGGTTGAAAACGATGGATAGCGCTCCTTTACCTGAACCGACCGGTTCGCTCGAGCGGCACGTGGTGCTGGTCTCACCCGAAATTCACTGGAACACCGGCAACATCGGGCGAACCTGCCTCGCCGCGGGCGCCGGGCTGCACCTCGTAAAGCCCCTGGGATTTTCACTGGAAAGACGCGAGGTCCGGCGCGCCGGATTGGACTACTGGGAACGGGTCGCCCTCAAGGTCTGGGAGAGCTTCGAGGTGTTTCTCGATCGGAGCGCCCCGGCGGAGGGTGAAATTGCCGTTTTCACCAAGGGCGGGGCCCGGCCGCTCTGGTCGCTGCCGGCGCCGCCCCGGCTTTTTCTCGTTTTCGGCTCCGAAACCCGGGGCCTGCCCGCCAGCATTCTGACGCGCTATGCCGGGTCCACCTACCACATCCCCATCACCGGCCAGGCGCGCTCGCTCAACCTCTCGACCGCCGCCGGGATCGCGCTCTACGAAAGCCTGCGTCACGCGCCCCCCTTCCATGCCTGGCCACGAACATCGCCCTGAAGCCCTTCAAGATCAGCGCCATTTCTAAAGTTAGTGTTCGGGGAATTTATTTATTCATTACTTTTAGTAATGATTTTAAATTTGACATAAACCGAAACGCCCTTAGATTAGTGCCTGAAAATCAAGCAGTACAATAAACAGAGCAGGAGGATCCATGCGTTTAGACCGTTTCACGATCAAGGCCCAGGAGCTCATTCAGGGTGCTCAAGCGCTCGCGTCCCGGCAGGGCAACCAGCAGATCGAACCGGAGCATCTGGCGGCGGCGATGCTCGCCGACCGGGAGGGGATCGCCGGAGCGATGCTGCGCAAGCTGGGATCCGCACCCGAGGGGCTGGCAGCCGAGCTCGTGAAGCTCGTCGAAAAGCTCCCGCGGGTGAGTGGGGCCGGAACGGGCGATGCCTACATCTCCCCCCGCGCCAAGTCGGTGCTGGAGGCGGCCTTTGCCGAAGCCACCCAGATGAAGGACGAGTACGTCAGCATCGAGCACATCCTCCTGGCACTGATCGACGAGAAGGGCGGGGCGGCGGCGGGGGCGCTCGCCCGGGCCGGCGTCACCCGTGAGGCGCTCTACAAGGTCATGCAGGAGGTGCGCGGCACCCAGCGCATCATCGACCCCAATCCGGAGGAGAAGTACCAGGCCCTGCAGAAGTTCAGCCGCGACTTGACCGAGCTGGCCCGGCTGGGCAAGCTCGACCCGGTCATCGGCCGGGACGAAGAGATCCGCCGCGTGGTGCAGGTCCTCTCCCGGCGCACCAAGAACAACCCGGTCCTGATCGGGGAGCCGGGGGTGGGCAAGACCGCGATCGTGGAGGGCCTCGCCCAGCGGATCGTGGCCGGGGACGTCTCCGAGACCCTCAAGAACCGCCGCCTGGTGTCCCTGGACATGGGGGCGCTGGTCGCCGGCGCCAAATACCGCGGCGAGTTCGAGGACCGACTCAAGGCGGTCCTGCGCGAGGTGGAGGGCGCCGCGGGCGACATCATCATGTTCATCGACGAGCTGCACACCGTGGTGGGGGCCGGTGCGGCCGAAGGGGCGGTGGATGCCTCCAACATGCTCAAACCCGCGCTCGCCCGGGGGACCCTGCGCTGCGTGGGGGCGACCACCTTGAACGAATACCGCAAGCACGTCGAAAAGGACCCGGCCCTGGAGCGGCGCTTCCAGCCGGTGCTCGTGCGCGAACCCTCCGTGGAGGACACCATCTCGATCCTGCGCGGGCTCAAGGAGAAGTACGAGGTGCACCACGGCGTGCGCATCAAGGACTCGGCCATCGTAGCGGCGGCGACCCTCTCGCAGCGCTACATCGCCGACCGCTTTCTCCCCGACAAGGCCATCGACCTGATCGACGAGTGCGCTTCCAAGCTGCGGATCGAGATCGACAGCATGCCGGTTGAAATCGACGAGGTCCAACGCCGGATCACGCAGATGGAGATCGAACGCCAGGCCCTTAAAAAAGAATCCGACCCCGCCTCCCGGGAGCGGCTGGAGCGGCTGGAGAGCGAGCTCACCGTGCTGACCGCGGAGCTCGATCGGATGAAGGCCCACTGGAGCCGGGAGAAGGAGCTGATCCAGGTCATCCGCCGGATCAAGGGCGAGCAGGAGCAGCTGAACAGCGAGGCCCAGATGGCCGAGCGCGAGGGCGACCTCGCGCGGGTGGCCGAGATCCGCTACGGCCGGATGATCGCGCTGCAGAAAAAGCTCGAGGAGGCCAACCGCAACCTCGGCGAGTTGCAGAAAGAGGGCCAGATGCTGAAAGAGGAGGTCGACGACGAGGATGTGGCCGAGGTGGTTTCGCGCTGGACCGGGGTCCCGGTCAGCAAGTTGATCGAGGGCGAGCGCGACAAGCTCGTGCGCATGGAGGAACGGATCCAGCGCCGGGTGGTCGGGCAGGAGGAGGCCGTCTCCGCGGTCTCCGATGCCGTGCGCCGGGCCCGCTCGGGCCTGCAGGACCCCAACCGGCCCATCGGCTCCTTCATCTTCATGGGCCCCACGGGGGTCGGCAAGACCGAACTCGCCAAGGCCCTGGCCGAATTTCTCTTCGACAGCGAGCAGGCCATGATCCGGGTGGACATGTCCGAGTTCATGGAGAAGCACTCGGTCGCCCGGCTGATCGGGGCTCCCCCCGGCTACGTGGGCTACGAAGAGGGCGGCTTCCTGACCGAGGCCGTGCGGCGCCGGCCCTATTCGGTGGTGCTCTTCGACGAAATTGAAAAGGCGCACCCGGATGTCTTCAACGTGCTTCTGCAGATCCTGGACGACGGGCGCATGACCGACGGACACGGGCGCACGGTGGACTTCAAGAACACCATGATCCTCATGACCTCCAACGTGGGCAGCCAGTGGATCCTCGAGCTCGGCGCGCGGGACCGGGAAGAGATGGAGCGCCGGGTCACCGAGGCCCTGCGGGGCACCTTCAAGCCCGAGTTTTTGAACCGCGTCGACGAGGTCGTCATCTTCCAGAACCTCTCGGCCGATCAGATCGGCCGGATTGTCGAGATTCAGCTCGAGCGTCTGACGCGGCGGCTTGCCGAGCGCAAGATCGAGCTGGTTCTGAGCGATGGGGCCAAGGCCCTGCTGGCCCGCAAGGGCTACGACCCCATCTACGGCGCCCGGCCTCTCAAGCGCGCGATCCAGCAACTGGTCGAAAACCCGCTGGCGCTTGAAATTCTCAAAGGGAAGTTCCCCGAGGGCTCCCGCGTGCGGGTCGAGGCCGGGGGCGGAGGGATGCAATTCATGCGCGAGTCGTAAGGGGTCGCCCTCTTGCGTGTCCCGCCGGAGATCCGCCCGGGCAGGCGGCGTGAAGGACAGCCCGCACGCTGCCTAATTCTCTTGTAATCCGCACGCCCAACCCTTATTATGATGGCGGCATTCGACCCAAGGGGGCCGCACGGCATGAAGGTTTCCAGCAGGGACAAACTGCGCGAGTTCCACAAGCTTTTTTCCGCCACCGATCGCGTGCTGGTCGTGATCTCGGCCGACCCCGACGCCATCGCGAGCGCCATGGCGACAAGCCGCCTGCTCTACCGCCGGGTGGAAACCGTCACCATCGCCTGCGTCAACGCGGTCGACCGGCCGGACAACCTGGCCATGATCCGGCTGCTCAAGGTCAGCCTCCTCCCCTTGGCGCAGGTCAAGCTCGAGACCTTTACCAAGACCGTCCTCGTCGATTCCCAGCCCTCCCACCATGAGCTGATGGGCGGGCTATCCGTCACCGCGGTGATCGACCACCACCCGGAGACCGGGGTCAAGGCCCCCTTCGTCGATGTGCGGCCGACCTACGGGTCCACGGCGACCATCCTGACCGAGTACCTTCGAGCGGCGCGCCTCACCCCGTCCCGGAATCTTGCGACCGCCCTCTACCACGCCATCAAGACCGACACGGACGATTTCAAGCGCCAGACCCGCGCCGAAGACCTGCATGCGTTCCAGTACCTGTTCCGGCATGCCAACATCGCGCTGGCCCGCCGCATCGGCCAGGCGGATTTGAGACTCGAGTACTTGAAATATTTCAAAAATGCCCTGCAGACGATGCGCCTGCGCAAGGGGCGGGTCTTCGTTCATCTGGGGCCGGTCGCCAACCCGGACATCTGCGTCATCATCGCCGATTTTTTCCTGCGCATCCACACCGTGAGCTGGAGCATCGTCTCCGGAACCTGCGACCAGAAGCTGATCGTCATCTTCCGCAACGACGGCCAGCGCAAGAATGCCGGCCGGGTGGCCAAGGAGAGCTTCGGGAGCTTCGGCTCCGCGGGCGGGCACCGCACCGTGGCCCGGGCCGAAATCCCGATTGCGGAGATCAAATCCCCCCCCATCGACTTCAAGGACGACCGCAAGGTCGCCGCGTGGGTCGTGATCCGGACGGAGAAACGCGCGGGGCCCAAGCCCCCCGCCCCGAAGCCGGAGCCCGTCGAGGTGAAAGCGAATGGCTGAGCGCCCGGCCGACCTGAGGGTCACCATCCTCGGATCGGGGACCTGCGTCCCCTCCCTGACCCGCAGCTCCTGTTCCGTATTGATCGAGGTCGGCGGCCGCAAGTGGCTCTTCGACTGCGGGCCCGGCACCCTGCGGCGGTTGCTGGAGGCGCAGACGCGCATTTTCGATGTCGCCTACCTCTGCTTCAGCCACCTGCACCCGGACCACACCGCCGATCTCGTGCCGCTGCTCTTCGCCACCAAATACCCGGACGGTGTCCGGCGCAAGTTTCCGCTGACCGTGATCGCCGGCCGCGGGTTCGCCGACTTCTTCGGCCGGCTGCAAAACGCCTACGGCGACTGGATCGTCATCGGTGAGGGCATGTTCACCATTATCGAAATGGCAACCGATGGCAGGGACGCGCGGGAGCTGGATGGCCGGCGGCTTGAGACCGCCCCCATGAACCACACCCCCCAGAGCATCGCGTTCCGCATCACCGGTCCGGCCGGACGCTCCGTGGTTTACTCGGGGGACACGGACACCACCGAGAACCTGATCGACCTCGCCCGCAACGCGGATCTTCTGATCTGCGAAGCGGCCTTCCCGGAGAGCCACCCGGTGGCCGGCCACCTCACCCCGGCGCGGGCCGGGGAGATCGCCGCGCAGGCGAATGTCGGCCGCCTGGTGCTAACCCACTTCTACCCCATCTGCGACCTGGCCGACGTTTTCGCCGAGTGCCGCCGGACGTATACCGGCCCGCTCGTCCTGGCCCGGGACCTGATGCAAATCGAGGTCTGATCGGACATGACGGACGTATTCCGGCCGGAGCCGGTCGCGGTGCAACCGGCAGTATGAAATATTACCCGGTTCAACTGGACATCCGCGGGCGGGGCTGCCTGGTGGTGGGCGGCGGGGCTGTCGGCACGCGCAAGGCCGAAACGCTCGCGGCCTGCGGGGGCCGGGTCACCGTGGTCAGCCCGAAGGCCACTGCCGCCTTGAGGCAGATGGCCTCCGAGGGGCGGGTTTTATTGAAGGTGCGGGACTACGGCGAGGCGGACCTCGACGGGGTGTTCCTTGTCATCGGCGCCACCGACGACGAGGCGCTCAACCGGAGGGTCAGCGCCGACGCCGAAGCGCGCCGCATCCTCTGCAACATCGCCGACCGGCCCGAGAGCTGCAACTTCATCCTGCCCTCCATCCTGCGACGCGGCGACCTCGTCATCACCTTCTCCACCTCGGGCAAGAGCCCGGCCTTTGCCAAGAAGCTCCGCCAGCGGCTCGAGGCGCAGTTCGGCGAGGAATACGGCGTCTTTTTGGAGCTGATGGGGGCCATCCGCCGGCGGCTCCTCGCCCGGCAGCAAGCCCCCGAGGCGCACAAGCACCTCTTCGA
This sequence comes from Desulfobacteraceae bacterium, assembly GCA_041310825.1. Classification (GTDB taxonomy): domain Bacteria; phylum Desulfobacterota; class Desulfobacteria; order Desulfobacterales; family SpSt-501; genus SpSt-501. Next base: position 8,196 of record JBFYWX010000192.1, read on the forward strand.
GGCGCTGATCGAAAGCAACCTCCTGGAGCTGATCCGCACGGGACGCCGCGAGGAGGCCGATGCCCTGCTCGAGCGGTTTCTTGGCAGTGGTTACCGCATGGAGGAACTTTTGAACCCGAACCTCCCGACCCCTACCCCGTGAGGCCATGGACACAGCGATTCTGGTAACGATTGCGCTCTACCTGCTCAGCACGGCCGGGTACCTCGCCTACTTTTTCCTGCAGAAAAACCGGCTGCAACAGGCGGGGCTGGCCCTGCTGATGGCCGGGTTCCTGAGCCACACGGTTGCGATCGGCATCGGCTTTGCCCACAAAGGGCACCTCCCGGTGAGCAACCTGCCCGAAACGCTCTCTTTTGCCGGCTGGGCGGTGGCCGGTGCCTTCCTGGCGCTGCACACCCGCTACCAACTGAGGATATTGGGTGTTTATGCCGCGCCCTTCGTGGCCCTCCTCATGGCGATCGTGCCCCTGATACCGAAAACGCCGGCCGAGACTCCTGCCATTTTTAAAAGCTTCTGGCTGGTGGCCCACGTGACGACCATCTTCCTCGGGGAGGCGGCCTTTGCGCTCGCCGCCGGGGCGGGCATCCTCTATCTTATCCAGGACGACGCCATCCGCACCAAGCGCAGCCGTTTCTTTTTCAAGCGCCTGCCCTCCCTGGAGCTCCTGGACGCCACCGGCTACGCCTGCATCGTGGTGGGCTTCAGCCTGCTGACCCTGGGGTTGATCACGGGGCTGGTCTACGCCAAGTCCTACTGGGGCCGGTTCTGGAGCTGGGACCCGAAGGAGGTCTGGTCCGGCATCGCCTGGCTCTTTTATGCCGTGCTGCTGCATGGGCGGCTGACCGTCGGCTGGCGCGGCCGGCGCTCGGCCATCCTGGCCATCATCGGCTTCGGCGTGCTGCTCTTCACGTTTTTGGGAGTCAATTTCCTGATGGAAGGACATCATAAGGGATTTACCAAATGAGAAGGGTTCGAGGGGCCAAGGGTTCAAGGGTCCGAGTGCAAGCGGATTCCTTCCATTACGGCTTCTCCCTTGAACCCTCGACCCCTTGAACCCTTGAGCCCTGTTTTTTTATGAACGACATCATTCTCATCGGCATCAACCACAAGACGGCGCCCGTCGAGCTGCGGGAGTGCATCGCCTTTTCAGCGGACGAGGCCGAGACCGCCATCGGCGCCCTGCGCGGGCTGCCGGGCGTGCACGAGTCCCTGCTCTACTCGACCTGCAACCGGGTGGAGCTGCTCCTGGTCTCCGAGGACAAGCGGGCGTCGGTCGAGGCCGCGAAAGGGTTCATCTCCGCGTTCAACAAGATCCCGCGGGAGCAGTTCGAGAATGCTCTCTACGTCCATGAAAACGAGAACGCGGCCCGCCACCTCTTCCGCGTGGCGGCCAGCCTGGATTCGATGATCGTCGGCGAGCCCCAGATCCTGGGCCAGATCAAGGATGCCTATCGCCAGGCCGCCGAGGCCAAGACCACCGGGGTGATTTTGAACCGGCTCCTGCATCGCACCTTTTTCGTCGCCAAGCGCATCCGCACCGAAACCGGGGTCGGGGACCACGCGGTCTCGATCAGCTACGCCGCCGTGGAGATGGCCCGCAAGATTTTCGGCACCCTGGAGGGCAAGCGGGTGCTTTTGATCGGCGCCGGCGAGATGGCGGAGCTGGCCGTGGAGCATCTGCGGCGCCACCCGCTGGCCGAGACCTTCGTGGCCAACCGGACCTTCGAAAACGGCCTTGCACTCGCCAACCGCTTCCGCGGCCGGGCCATCCGTTTCGAGGAGATCGCCGAGCACCTCAAACAGGTGGACATCATCATCAGCTCCACCGGCGCCCCGGACTTCGTCGTCACCCGCGAGCATGTGCGCAGCGTCGCCCGCGCGCGCCGCAACCGGCCCCTGTTTTTCATCGACATCGCCGTTCCGCGCGACATCGACCCCGAGATCAACCGGCTCGACAATGCCTATGTCTACGACATCGACGACCTCAAGGGGGTCGTCGAGGAGAACATCGAAGACCGTCAGAAGGAGGCCATCAAAGGCGAGCGCATCATCGACGAAGCTGTTGTGCGCTTTCGGGACTGGCACCAAAGCCTGGAGGTCGTCCCCACCATCGTCGCGCTGCGGCAGAAGATGGAGGCCATTGCCGAGGCGGAGATCCGGCGCACCCTGCACGGCAACAGCCTGCCGCCCGAATCGGCCCCGGCGCTCTCCCGCATGATGGGGGCCTTCATCAACAAAGTGCTGCACGAGCCCACCGTGTTCCTGAAGCAGGACGGCATGCACGCCAACAAGCCCCTCTACTTGGATGCCGTCCGCAAGCTGTTCAAACTCGATGACTGATCGTCCGACATCGGCCCGATACGCGCTGCGTGGAACCTGAAGCCGGCGGACGCAGTTCGCAAGCAAAGGATGCCGCTCATGAAAAAAATCGCCTTTTTGTTTCCCGGACAGGGCTCCCAGGTGGTCGGAATGGGGGAGGATCTTTACCGGGAATTCGACGTTGCACGCGAGATCTTCGACATGACCGAGGAGATCACCCGGATCCCCATCGCCCGGCTCTGCTTCAAGGGGCCGATGGAGGAGTTGACCCAGACCGTCAACCTGCAGCCGGCCCTGACGGCCGTGAATCTCTCCTTGCTGGCCGTGCTCCGGCGCGAGCATGTCGACTTCGAGTTCTGTGCCGGCCACAGCCTGGGGGAATTCAGCGCCCTGTGCGCCGCGGGCGTTCTCTCCGCGGCGGACACGGCCCGGCTCGTCTTCCGCCGCGGCGAGCTGATGCACCGCGAAGCCCGGAAACACCCGGGCGCGATGCAGGCGATTGTCGGCTTGAGCCTGGACAGGGTCGAGGCACTGGTCGCAGAAGCCGCACCACTGGGGGTCGTGGCCGTCGCCAACCACAATCTGGAGACCCAGATCGTGATCACCGGCGCGCCGGAACCGGTCGCCCAGGCCGGGACCCTGGCGGCCGCTCAGGGGGCGAAGAGCGTCCCCCTGAAGGTGAGCGGCGCCTGGCACAGCGAACTCATCCGGGGTGCGGAAGCCGAGTTTTCCGAGTGCCTGAAGGCAGCCGATTTCCAGCCTGCACAAAAAAAACTGGTGTTCAATGTCACGGCCGACACGGCGCAGGCCCCCGCGGAGATCCGCACGATCATGGCCCGGCAGCTCTGCAGCCCCGTGCGCTGGTATGAGGGCATGTGCCGGATGCGCGATGCCGGCATCGCGCTCTACGTCGAAGTCGGACCCGGCAAGGTCCTCTCCGGGCTGCAGCGCAAGATCCTGCCCCGCGAGCAGGCGGACGCCGTGTGCAACGTCGGCAGCCTGGCCCAGATCGATGAGCTGCTGAAGCGCCGGTGACGGCCGCAGCGCGGCCTCCTCGGGTTGGGGCTTTACTTCTTCATGCTGATATGATATAGGAACATGTTCCGGACAATAGCGCTCGTGCGCTTCCACCCCTCCGGCAGCATGAGGTCGACATGAAGAAGAAGGATCTGGACTTTTTCAGGAAGCACCTGGAAAAACGCATGCAAGAGCTCCTCAGCCAGGCGGACGACACGGTTTCGGGCATGACCCACGCCACCGAGACCTTCCCGGACCCGACCGACCGGGCATCCCTCGAAGCCGACCGCAACTTCCTGCTGCGGATCCGCGACCGCGAAGCCAAGCTGATCAAAAAGATCAAACAGGCGCTCGGGCGGATTGAAAACGGCACCTATGGGATCTGCGAATCCTGCGGCGAGGAGATATCCGTCAAACGCCTGAAGGCACGCCCGGTGACAACGCACTGCATCGAGTGCAAAGCCAAAGAGGAGGCGTTGGAGAGAGCGCTTGGAATATAAGCCGGACACCGCCATCGACCTGCACATCCACTCCACCGCATCGGATGGAACCTTCTCGCCGGCCCAACTTCTTGCGATGGCGGTGAAGGCGGGCCTCGGGGCCATCGCCATCACCGACCACGACTCCATTGCCGGCGCCCGCGAGGCCCTGATAGAAGGAATCCCCCCCGCGCTCGGTTTTCTGACGGGGGTCGAAATCAGCGCCGAGCCTCCCCCCTCTTACCCGGGATCCGGCAGCATCCACGTCCTGGGCTATGCCATCCGTCTCGACGACCCGGAGTTGAATCGGGCACTGGAAAAGCTCCGGGAGGCGCGTCAGAACCGCAACCCCGAAATCATCCGGAACCTGAAAAGGCTCGGGATCCCCATCAGCTTAGAGGAAGTCGAACGTGAAGCCGGCGATGGCCAGCCCGGGCGGCCTCACATCGCCGCGCTGCTGGTCAAAAAAGGGGTGGTGGGAACCATCGACGAGGCCTTCGACCGATTTTTGGGCAACGGCCGGCCCGGCTATGTGGAAAAGTTCCGCATCGAGTGCAGCCAGGCCATCACCCTGATCAACGCGGCCGGCGGGATCCCGGTCCTGGCCCACCCCTGCCTGCTCGAGCTCGAAACCGACGGGCAGCTCGACGAGCTCCTGCAGGAGATGATCGCGATGGGCCTCAAAGGGCTGGAGGTCTATTTCACCGATCACACCCCTGAACAGACCCGCCGGTTTGCCGACCGGGCGGCACGCTACGAGCTGCTGATGACCGGCGGCACCGATTTCCACGGAGCCACCCTGCCGGACGTCCGGATGGGCGTTGGAAAAGGGGGCCTGCATGTGCCTTATGCGCTTTATGAGCGGTTGATCGAGCGTTGAGGATTTCGCAAAAAACCAACCTCTTCCCGCTGGTGGCGGGCTCAATCCCGCAGGCTTGAATTTCCCCTCCCCAGGAGGGAGGGGCAGGGGAGGGGGTTGTTATGCGGAGGATGGCCTGCCGAGGAGATAAAAAAATGCCGCACCCCCCCTCGTCGCCGGTCGAAGAGCTCCTGGGATACCGCTTTTTAGACCGCGGCCTGTTCGCAGAGTCCCTGCGCCACAGCTCGTTCGTCAACGAGGCCGCCGAGAGCGGCCTGCGCGACAACGAACGGCTTGAGTTTCTGGGCGACGCGGTTTTGAACCTGGTGGTGGGCCACATCCTGTTAGGCCGCTTCCCGGATCACAAGGAGGGCGACCTCTCGCGCATGCGCGCCGGCCTCGTCAATGAAACCCAACTCGCCGACCTTGCCCGCCGCCTCGATCTCGGCGCCCACATTCAGCTCGGCCGCGGGGAGAGCCAGACCGGAGGCCAAGCCAAGAGCTCGATCCTGGCCGGGGCCCTGGAAGCGTTGATGGCCGCCGTTTTCCTGGACGGGGGGTTCGAGCCGGCGCGGGCACTGATTGAGACCCTTTTCGAACCGCTCGTCCTGCCGCTGCAAAAGGGCGGTGAGCTGGCGGACTTCAAAAGCCAGCTTCAGGAGCTTGTGCAGTCGCGGCCCGGCAGCATGCCGTGCTACGCGGTCATCCGTGAAGAGGGGCCGGATCACGACAAAACCTTCCGGGTGGAGCTACGGGTGCTGGACATCGCCACTCAGGGCAGCGGCAAAAGCAAGAAGGCCGCCGAACAGGACGCCGCCTGCCACGCGCTCGATCTGCTCCGACAGAAGACGCACCGGTGAGCCATCGCCCTTTCATCGTTCCGGTTTTCATCCCTCATGCCGGCTGCCCCCACCGCTGTGTCTTCTGCAACCAATTCGTCGTCACCGGGCGCCCAGAGCCTCTGCCGACACCCGCGGGCGTGCGGGAGCGGGTGGCGGCCTTCCTGAAATTCAGGGGCGGGCGGCGGGGCCCCTCCCAGATCGCCTTTTTCGGGGGCAATTTCCTGGGAGTTGCACCGGATACGGTGCGAGGCCTGCTTGCGGAAGCCGCCGGCTTCGTCCGGGCGGGCGAGGTGGAGGGCATCCGTTTCTCCACCCGCCCCGACACCGTCAGCTCCGGCACGCTCGCGCTCATTGCACCCTTTCCGGTCCACACCGTCGAGCTGGGGGCCCAGTCCATGGACGCGGCCGTGCTCGCGCGTTCGCACCGGGGCCACTGCCCGGAGGACACAATCCACGCCACGCGTGCGCTCAAGGAGAGGGGCTATGCGGTCGGCCTCCAGATCATGGTGGGGCTGCCGGGCGACGACGAGAGCCGCCTGATGGCGACCGGCCGGAGCCTCATCGAGCTGAAACCGGATTTTATCAGAATCTATCCCACCCTGGTCCTGCCGGGCAGCCTTCTGGAGAGCTGGTACCGCCGGGGCCTCTATTCTCCCCTGACGGTTGATGCGGCGGTCGGCCTCACCCTGAAGCTCTACCGGCTTTTCCGAGCGCATGGGATTCCGGTCGTCCGCATGGGCCTGCAGGCCGCGGAGGGGCTTCCGCCGGGAGGGGTCGACGGTGCGGGACCTTACCACCCGGCCTTCGGCCATCTGGTGTTGTGCGCCGCCTTCCTGGAGGCCGCCCGGGGTGCGCTCGACTCTTTCCGCCCCGCGGGAGGGCGCCTCAGCCTGCACGTACACCCGCGGAGCATCTCCCGCATGCGGGGCCTGCACAACGCCACCATCGAAGAGCTGCAGCGGCAGTTTGGTTTCGAACGGGTGGCCGTCTGCGCGGATGAGTCCCTCGCGCGGGAGGAGATTGGTATAGCGGGAACCGAGCGGGTGGTGTCGATCACAGGTCTTTCTTGAGGAAGTCCTCGGCCTCCTTGACCTCGCCCGGACGTTTGCTGTACTCGACCGGCACCGTCCCCTCCTTGAAACACTCGAATAGGGTTTTGCGGGATTCGGGCACCGGCAACAGCCCGGTTTCGGCATCAATCCTGGCAAAAACAATCCCTTCCGGCGCTTCGAAGACGCGCACCGGAGCGTTCACCTGCGCCCGTTTCATGAAGCCCAGCCAGATGGGCAGGGCCGCGGCGGCGCCGGTCTCGTTTTTTCCAAGCGGCCGCTCCTCGTCGAACCCGACCCAGGCGCCGGCGATGTAGTCCCGGGTGTAGCCGATGAACCAAGCGTCGTAGGTGTCGTTAGTGGTCCCCGTCTTGCCGGCGGCCGGGCGGTTGAGGGCCTTGGCCCTCTGTCCCGTGCCGTGCTGGATCGCGCTCTCGAGCATGCTGGTCACGAGATAGGCCGTATCCTTGCCGATGACCTGCTGCCGCTCGGCGGACGCCTCCTCCAGCACCTGGCTGTCCCGGTCGAGCACCCTGATGATGAACACCGGCTCCACCAGGTAGCCCTGGTTGGCGAAGACCGAGTAGGCCCGGGTGAGCTCGAGGAGGGAGACCCCTGAGGCCCCCAAGGCCAGGGCCAGGGTGCGGGTCAGGTCCGAGGTGACCCCCAACCGCCGGGCGAAGTCGATCGCATGGTCCACGCCGATGTCCTGCAGAAGTTTCACTGTCACCACGTTGCGCGACTGGGCCAGGGCCTCGCGCATCAGGGTGGGGCCGTAAAAGGTCTCCCGGTAGTTCTTGGGCTTCCAGGTCTGATCGCGCTCCTTGTCCTCGAACACCACGGCCGAGTCGATGATCATGCTGGCCGGGGTGTAACGTTTGGCAGGGTCCTTGAATGTGCGCTCCAGGGCCGCCGCGTAGATGAGGGGCTTGAAGGCCGAGCCCGGCTGCCGGCGGGACTGGAGGGCACGGTTGAACTGGGTCTCGATGAAATCGCGCCCGCCCACCATGGCCTTCACCAGGCCGGTCTCGGTTTCCATGCCGAGAAAGGCGCCCTGAACGACGGGGTCCTGCGCGAGGGAAAGGCGCCAGGGCGCTTTGGGGTCCGTACCGGCCTCCTTGACCTCTACCAGGACCACATCGCCGGGCTTGAGCGCCTCCCCGGGCCGCCGGATCTTGGCCGTGGAATGAAGGACGTCGGGGTTGGGCTTGCGCGCCCACGCCATGTCGGCGAGGGCGATCACCCCCTGCGCGTCGCCGAGCCGCACGGTCGCCGCCTGAGCGGTGTCGTTTACCTGAAGGACCACCCCCCGGGTCACCATGCCCGGCGCGAGCGGCTTTTTGTCCAGCTCGGCCTGAAGTTCACGGCAAAAATGCTCCACCGCCTCGGAACGCAGGGTTTTCAAGGGGCCCCGGTAGCCCTGACGCCGGTCGAGCTCGATCAGCCCCTTGAGCACCTCCTCCTCGGCCGCTTTCTGGAGCTCGATGTTGACCGCCGTGAAGATGTGCAACCCCTGGGTGTAGAGGGCCTCGGTGCCGTAGCGGGCCTCGATGGTGCGGCGCACATGCTCGGCGTAGTGGGGCACCTCCTCGATGTAGATGTTGCGTCGGGGCTTGATGTCCAGGACGACCCCGCGCGCCTCGGCGGCCTGCTCGGCCGTGATGCGCCCCTCCTCGACCATACGGTTGAGAACATAGAACTGGCGCTGGCGCGCCTGTTCGGGGTAGCGGAACGGGGAATAGCGGCTCGGGGCCTGAGGCAGCCCCGCCAGCATCGAGCACTCGGCCAGGGAGAGCTCGCCGACCGATTTGCCGAAATAGTTCTGGGCCGCCGCCTCGACCCCGTAGGCACCGTGCCCCAGGTAGATCTGGTTGAGGTAGAGGAAAAGGATCTCTTCCTTGCTGAAGGCCTTCTCGATGCGGTAGGATAGGATCAACTCCTTGATTTTGCGGATGTAGCTTCGCTCCGGGGTCAGCAGAAAGGAGCGCGTCACCTGCTGGGTGATCGTACTGCCCCCCTGCTTGATCGTGCCGGCCTCGAGGTTTTTGAGAAAGGCCCGCAGGATGCCGAACGGGTCATACCCCTGGTGCTGGTAGAAGCGCGAATCCTCCGCGGCGATAAATGCCTGAATCAAAAGGGGCGGCACCTCGTCCAGCCGAACGACGATCCGCCGCTCCTTGAAAAACTCGGCGATCACGCGGTGGTCATCCGAAAAGACCTTCGAGATGATCGACGGCCGGTAGTCCATGAGCGAGTTGATTTGGGGCAGATCCTCGCTGATGTAATAGTAGCCCGCCACGAGGGTGGCGGCGGCGGCCAGCCCGAGAACTAGTAGCAGCAGCGAGAAAAACAGGATAAAACGCCCGAGCCGGCGCGGCTTGCGGGCAGGCTTGCGTTCGTCGGGTTTACGGGAATCGGTTTTTTTTGCGTCCATCGATGGCCACGGTTTGGATGGGTTGGTTCGCTTGCGCAAACGTCGATTTCAACTCCCCCGGCACCCGTAGAAATATTTTCCATCTACCCCCCTTTGTCAAAGGAGGATAGGCGGGACGGGGTGTCGATAGGATGGCGCCAGCTGGAATACCGTGCTTTTTAGCAAAAAAGCGCCGCGCCGACAATCAAAAAAACATTTGACAGGAAGGCACCTGAGGTATTAGTGAAAGAGTTTTTCGACAAACAGGGATCCCCCATGATTTCACTTGATTTCAGCAAGATGGGCGGTCTTGTCCCCGCCGTGGCCCAGGACCATGCGACCGGCGAGGTGCTGATGCTGGGTTTCATGAACGCCGCGGCCTGGGAGGCCACCCTGAAAACCGGTCGGGCCACCTATTACAGTCGCAGCCGGAACTGCTTGTGGGTGAAGGGCGAAACCTCGGGGAACATCCAGCTCGTCCGGGAGATCCGCATCGACTGCGATGACGATGCGGTGGTGCTCAAAATCGAGCAGGTGGGGGGGGCCGCCTGCCACACCGGCCACCGCAGCTGCTTTCACCGGCGGGTCGAGAACGGGTCCGTGCGCATCGTCGGCGAACCGCTCTTCGACCCGCAGAAGGTCTACAAAACGTGAGCGAGAAACTCAAACTCGGAATTCCCAAGGGCAGCCTTCAGGAGGCGACCATCGCCCTGTTCAAACGCTCGGGCTGGACGATCAACGTCAACAGCCGCAGCTATTTCCCGGAGATCAACGACCCGTTCATCGAGTGCGCCATCTGCCGTGCGCAGGAGATGTCCCGCTACGTCGAGAACGGCACCCTGGACGCGGGCTTGACCGGCAAGGACTGGATCGCCGAGAACAGCTCCGATGTCCATGTCGTCGCGGACCTGGTCTACTCCAAGGTGAGTGCACGGCCGGCGCGCTGGGTGCTGGCGGTCCCCTATGATTCGCCCATCAGCCGCCTGGAGGATCTGGCGGGCAAGAAGATCGCCACCGAGCTGGTGGCCTTCACCCGGCGTTTCTTTTCCGAGCGTGGGATCGAGGTGACGATCGAGTTCTCCTGGGGGGCGACCGAAGCCAAGGTCGTCTCCGGGCTGGCCGACGCGATTGTGGAGGTCACCGAAACCGAGAGCACGATCAAGGCCCACGGGCTGCGGATCATCCATGAGCTGATGCAGACCAACACCGAGCTCATCGTGAACCACGAGGCCTGGAAAATACCGGCCAAACGCAAGAAAATCGAGCAGATCGCCCTCCTGCTCCAGGGCGCTCTGCTCGGCGAAAAGATGGTCGGGCTTAAAATGAACGTGCCCGCGGAGCGCATGGAACAGGTGGTGGCCATGCTGCCCAGCCTGAAGGCACCGACGGTGGCACCGCTCTACCGCTCGACCTATTTTTCGGTGGAAATCATGGTCAGCCGCGAGATCGTGCGGGACCTGATCCCCCGCCTGCTCGAAAACGGCGCCGAGGGGATCATCGAATACCCATTAAACAAGGTGGTTTAAAGCTGGGAAGCGCTTTCAACCACCTTGTTTAATATCGGCAAAGGAAAATCAATGGTTTCCAAAAGAACCCAAGAACTCAGCTCCTTCATCGTGATGGACGTGCTCGAGAAAGCCAAAGAGATGGAGCGTGGCGGCGTGCACGTCATCCACCTCGAGGTGGGTGAGCCCGACTTCGAGGCACCCGCCTGCGTGAAGGCCGCCGCCTGCCGGGCGCTCGAGACCGGCCACACCCATTACACGCACAGCTTGGGCGACCGCGAACTGCGCGAGGCCATCGCCCGCCATTACCACGCCACCTACCGGGTCGTCGTCGAGCCCGACCAGATCATCGTCACCTCCGGCTCCTCGCCGGCCATTCTCCTGGTCTTCTCCGCCCTGCTCGACCCCGGGGACGAGGTCGTCATTTCCGACCCGCACTACGCCTGCTACCCCAACTTCATCCGGTTCGTCCAGGGGGTGCCGGTCAGGGTGTCCGTCTTCGAAGAGGACGGATTCCAGTTCCGGCCCGAGGCCATCCGCGCGAAGCTCTCCGCTCGCACCAAGGCCATATTTATCAACTCACCCTCCAACCCCACGGGGAACCTGCTCTCGGCCGAACGCATGCGCGAGATCGCAGAGATGACCACGGGGCCGGATGCCCCCCTGATCGTCTCCGATGAAATCTACCACGGACTGGTCTACGAGGGCCAGGAACACAGCATCCTGGAGTTCACCGATCGCGCCTTCGTGCTGAACGGGTTCTCCAAACTCTACGCCATGACCGGCCTGCGCCTGGGCTATGTGATCGCGCCCCCCGCGCTCATCCGGCCGATGCAGAAGCTGCAGCAGAACTTTTTCATCTCCGCCAACTCCATGGTGCAGCGCGCCGCCATCGCCGCCCTGCAGTGCGCCGGGGAGGACGTGGCCCGCATGAAGGCCGTCTACGACGAGCGGCGCCGCTTCATGATCCGTCGCCTGCGGCAGATCGGTCTCGGGATCACGGTGGAGCCGACCGGCGCCTTCTACGTCTTCGCCAACGCCAGACACATTTCGACCGACTCCTACCAGCTGGCGTTCGACATCCTCGAAAAGGCGCATGTCGGCGTCGCTCCGGGGATCGACTTCGGCCAGAACGGCGAGGGCTACCTGCGCTTTTCGTACGCCAGCTCCATGGAGAACATCGCCGCGGCCATGGACCGCCTGGAGAGCTACTTCAAGCGCCGGACAGGTCTAACGTGACGACTTCGGCAAAAACCCGACCGACACCGGCGCACAGATGCTTATCAAATCGGCACAATTCGTGACCAGCGCCACCCAACCGGCGCAGTTCCCCGCGCCGGAGCTGCCGGAGGTGGCCTTCGCCGGCCGCTCCAACGTCGGAAAATCAAGCCTGATCAACACCCTCGTCAACCGCAAGAAACTGGTCCTCACCAGCTCCACCCCCGGCAAGACCCGGCTGATCAATTTCTTCCGCGTGAACGATGCCTTCATGTTCGTCGATCTGCCGGGCTACGGGTACGCCAAGGTGCCCCACACCGAGCGCCGCGGCTGGCGGTCCATGATCGAGCAGTACCTGTCCGGGCGGGAGAGCCTGAAGGCGGCGGTGGTCATTTTGGATGTGCGCCGCACCCCCGGCCCCGAGGAAGTGCAGCTGCTGGAGTGGCTGGAGGAGAGCGACATCCCGCCTGTTTTGGTCGTCACCAAGGCCGACAAGCTCTCGAAGACCGCCCGGGCAAAACAGCTCAAGCTCATTGCCAAGGCCATCGGGGTCGACCTGGAGGAGCTGATCCTCTTCTCCGCAAAGACCCGCCACGGCTGGGACGCCCTCTGGAAGACGATTTTGGAGCTGACCCAGCCCCCCCCGGAGGACGAAAGGGCCTGACAGGCGTCCATGTCCGCGAACGTACCATCGCCAGTGTTCAAATCGGGCTTCGTCACCATTGCCGGGGCCCCCAACGCCGGCAAGTCCACTCTTCTGAACCGCATCCTGGGCGAGAAGGTTTCCATCATCTCGAGCAAACCCCAGACGACCCGCAACCGGATTCTGGGGGTCTGCCACCGGCCGGGCGCGCAGATCGTTTTCTACGACACCCCGGGCATATTTGCCGCCGGCGACCGGTTCAACACCCGCATCGTGGATGCCGCCGTGAGCGCCTTCGGCGATGCGGATTTGATTCTGGCGGTGGTGGACGCCGCACACCCGGACCGGGCGGCCGAGGAACTCCTGGCGGAGAAGCTCCGCACCCGGAAGCGCCCGGTCGTCATCGCCTTGAACAAGATCGACCTGATCGCGGAAAAAGAGGCGCTTTTGGACATCATTCGGCGCTGGTCGGCGCAATGCCCCTGCGAGGCCGTGGTGCCTGTCTCCGCGCTCGACGGCACCCAGGTCGATGATCTCCTTGCCGCCCTCGTCGCCGCCCTGCCCGAGGGTCCGGCCTATTTCCCCGAGGAGACCCTGACGGACGCCACCGAGCGCTTCATCGCCGCCGAGCTCATCCGCGAGAAGATCTTCCGGCTGACCGGCGAGGAGGTCCCCTATGCCACGGCTGTGACCGTGGAAGCCTTCAAGCCGAGCGCGGACGGCCGGCGGGTGAGCATCGCGGCGACGATCCACCTCGAACGCGACTCCCAGAAGGGAATCGTGATCGGCAAGGGCGGGGCGATGTTGAAGCGGATCGGCACCGAGGCGCGCCGGGAAATCGAAAAGATGGTCGGGGCGAAGGTTTTCCTGAAGCTCTTCGTGCGGGTCCAGAAGAACTGGCGCAAGGACGCGAAGGCGATCGAGCGCTTCGGCTACTAGGGGTGAGGAATTCGGGGACGGGGTCGCTATCGAAATCGGGATCGCTCTCTAACGTCCCCTTTTACTGATTTTCTGCCCCGATTAGATTACCCCCGATGGCGTGGCTTCACGATGATCCCACCAGGTACGACTCCGACCCCGACCCCGATTATTAATCGTCTTGAAATTGAACCGACATGGTCCGTAAAATCTCCCCTTGCCCCTTTTTGTGACGAATGTTCCCGTTTAAGGTTGCCTGCCAACGTCAGGCAACCTTCTGTAAACTTTTAATTTTTCCTGCGGGAGGTCAGCTTCTTTTTAGTGTCTACAGCAACTGTTGATTTCGGAAGCATCAGGGGCAGCTTCACATCCAGCGCATTTAGAAGTTCTTTGGCAATCGGAGAA
>JBFYWX010000245.1:0-4786 GCA_041310825.1 Desulfobacteraceae bacterium
TGCCAGTTGACAGATAACCAGATTGTCCTGATCGTTCGGAGTGATCGCGAGCACCGCGTCAGCCCCCATTGCGCCGGCTTCCTTGAGAATCCCGGCATCGCTTCCGTCGCCGCAAACCACCGTGGCGGCTAGTTGTCGGGCCAATTGGACGCATTCCTCCTGTTTCCGGTTGATGATGACAACCTGGTATCCCCGCGCCGTAAAATTCCGGCAAAGAAAATAGAGCGTTTTGCCGCCACCGACGATGAGCACTTTCATGATCGCACTCCTTCCCGTTCGGCAGCTCCATTCACCACAGCCCGGAGGAACATTTCCTCGGCCACGGATGTTGGGCAAATGGTATCGATACCCAATTGAGCATAGACTTCCTCTCGCTTGGGATCGAAAACCCTGGCCAGCACAAGAGAAACACTGAAAATCCCCCGGGCCACCTGGGCCACCATCAAGTTGACGTTATCCTCGTGTGTCGTGGCGATCAGAATATCCGCCTTGTTGAGCTTGGCCTCCTTAAGCACCGCCATTTGGGTGGCGTCCCCGTCAACTCGAAAGCCGCTGAAATCCGGCGACAGATCACTGAAGGTGGCCTCGTCCCTGTCGATCACCACGACCGAATTGCCGGCGCGACTGAGCTGGTTGGCCAGACGAGAGCCAAGCCGACCGCACCCCACGATCACGATGTAGCGGTTATTTTTCATTCAGATCCTCTTCGGCCCTGTCATCCTTTGAATCTGTAGCCTTCTTGTCCGGTCCGAGATCGATCCTGCCGTATTTGTTCCAGGACGTGGCTCGTTCCAGGTTCGCCCAGGCCGGTTTGAAGGTAGGGTCGATATCCAAGGCCGCCCGGTAGAACTTCTGAGCCTCCAGCCAGTCACCCTTGATTTCAAGCAAGGCTCCAAGAAGGTTGTATGCCTCCGGTTGGGCCGGGTCCGCGGCTATGGACTTTCGGACTGTTTCACGAGCAGCGGAAAAGCTACGATCCGAGATGTGTCGTTTGGCGAGCTCGATCAATGAGATGTAATCGACGGCGTTCTCTTCATCCAGCGCTTCGCGCTCCAACACTTGGGTCGCCACCTCTCGAATCTCACCGGGGCTGAAAGGCTTCTGAATGAAGTCCACCGCGCCGAGTTTCATGGCCTCCACGGCGGATTCAACCGTCCCGTGGGCGGTGATGATGATTACCCGGATTTTGGGCCAGTCGTCCTTGATTTTCCGAAGGACCGCCATCCCGTCTATCCCAGGCATTTTCAAATCCAAAAACACCAAACCGAACGGGCTTTCTCGAAGCTTCCGAAGCGCTTCTTCGCCATTCACAGCCGTCTGTACTGGAATTTCAAGAGTTTCCAATGACTGCGAAATGGTCAGACGGATGTTCTTTTCGTCGTCAACGACCAGAATTGGTTTCTTTTCCATGTGTTCCTCCTATTGCGCCACCGGCAGGGTGAATGCGAAGGTGCTTCCGCGACCGGCGGACGATTCCACCCAGATCGCACCGCCGTGGGCGCGTACGATCTCCTTACAGATGGCCAAGCCTAAACCCGTCCCACCCGCTTCTTGCCCCTTAACCTGGACGAACTTCTGAAATATCTTGGATTGGTACTCAGGAGGAATCCCCGGTCCATCGTCACGCACGGATAAATGGACGTGGGGTCCGATCCTGTGCGCCATAAGACTTATGTGGCCACCCTTGCTCACATACCGCAAGGCATTCGAAATCAGATTGGTCAGTACCCATGCTACCTTGTTGGCATCGGCGCGGACCTTGGGCATGTCACCAGTGAGCTCTGATGTCAGCGAAACATCTTTCATGTCCATTTGGTTTTTGAAAACTGTTTTAACATGCTCAAACAAGGTGGGGACCGGAACACTCTCGAACTCCAGTTCGATCCTGCCCGCCTCGATTTTGGAGAGGTCAAGCAAGTCATTGACGAGCGCTTTCATGCGGTGGACCTCCTCGTGCGCGACTTGCAGGAGATCCCGGTCCTTATCGGCAAGCCCCTGGGAGGCGTGTTCCAGAAGAAGATCCACGCTCATGCCCAGACTGGTCAGCGGGGTGCGCAGCTCGTGAGAGGCGGCCATGACGAATTCACTCTTGAGGCGCTCCACTTCCTTCAGGCGGGTGACATCCCTCAGCAAGAGCACGATGCCGGAAAGACTCCGGTCCCTTCCCCGAATGGCCGTAACGGAAAAGAGGTAGTGCCTGGAAGCGTCTCCCTTCTGGAGAACGATAATCCGCTGTTCGTCGGGAACAGCGGGTTGTGCGCCAGTCTCGACGGTCTTGCGGATAAGCTCGCAAACCTGGGGGTCCGGCAGAATGCCCATGCACTGCAATGGGGAGTTTTCAGTGAATTCCAAATCCAGCAAGCGGCGCGCGGCGGGGTTGATGGCGGTCACCTTGAGCTTGGTGTCGAAAACCACCAAGCCATCCTCGATGCTTGCAAGAATCGCCTCACCCGTGTTCTTCTCGGAGATGATCTGCTCGATATTCATCTCGTGATAACGGCCAAGCTGGTGGGCCATTTGATTGAACTCCTCGGCCAGGCGCCCCAGTTCGTCGCCGGTTTCCACGGTTACCTGGACGGCGTAGTCACCCGAGGAGATTTTCCGTGACGCCTCCATGAAGCGCCGGATCGGTCGGACGATCCGCTCGGCGAGAAAAAGGCTGAACATCAGGGCTACGATCAGGGCCGATGCCGCCACAAGCAGCGTTGACCAGATAGCGCGCGTGGCTACCTTTCCGGCCCTAAGGCTGGCGGCATACATTGTCTCCTCGTTGAGGTTGCGCAGGCCGATGCAGGCCTCGCGCACCTTGGCGAAAAGGGGGTAGACCGTTTCCTGATAATAGGTGGGTCGTAAAGCCGCTTTGGCGGTTTCACGCGAGTCGGTCAACTCCGAGAATTGTCTCCGATAGATCGCGTAGTCGGCCTCAATGGATCGGGCAAGTTGCGCCTCGCCCTGAATCGTGATGTTATCCTTTGCACGCGCCAGCCATTCCAGAAAGACCGCCTCGTTTTCCCGGAATTGGGCGATTCCTTTGTCGGCGTCGCCCAGAAACATGAGCAGCATGCCACTGTCCTGGCGCTCCAGGGCGTCCACCATGTTTTCGGCGGCAAGGATGCTTCGGTAGTTCTCGCTCAGGATGGCATCGGTCGCCTTGCCCAGCGATATCAGGTTTGAAACCGCCCACACGACCACAAGGCCCATGAGGGCAAAGGCGACGCCATATCCGATTAAGATTTTCTTTTTCAACGTCATGGGACTTTAGCCTCCGATCGGTTATTGCAGGCACCAATGCAAAGAGCATCAGCCATGCCATTATTCAGAGTTAACAATTTCAATAGGTTGTGAGAGATATCGGGGGGACGGCCTTGAAGCCTGAAAGGTCGGGTCGGCAATGGCCTTGCAAAATGCAAGGCGGAGGGGGATAAAAGACGGAATCAGATACCGTAGGTTTTCCTCCTGCGCCAGAGCGTCGCCTGGTCGATACCCAGAACGTCCGCGGCTTCCTGGAGCGAGGAGGTGTCGGCCATAACTCTTCTGATGTGCAGCTCTTCGATGGTGGACAAGGGCACCTTGTCACCGAGGGCGGGTGTGCCAGCGGCGGGCGCGATGTTGTCGGGAAGATCGGATCTGTCGATCCGTTCGCTGCTGCCCAGAATTACAGCCCGCTCGATGGTGTTGCGCAGCTCGCGCACATTTCCTGGCCACGCATGGCTCGTCAACGATTTTTCGGCCTCCTCGGTGAGCCCAAGCAACATCTTGTGGTTGGCTCGACAGAAATAAGCGAGGAAATCCATGGCTAACGGCAAAATGTCATCCGGCCGCTCCCGAAGCGGAGGGATCGTTAGGCAAATCACGTTGAGCCGGTAGAACAGGTCTTCCCGGAAGCGGCCCTCGGCCACGCGTTTTTCAAGGTCGGCGTTTGTGGCCGCGATGATACGCACATCCGCCTTGCGGACCTTCGATTCCCCGAGACGCTCGTATTCCTTGTCCTGAATAAACCGCAACAATTTGGCCTGCACCGACGGCGCCAGATCGCCGATTTCATCCAAGAAGAGCGACCCCCCCTCGCAGGCCGCGATGCGTCCCGGATTGTCGCGCACCGCCCCCGTGAACGATCCTTTGGCATGCCCGAACAACTCGCTCTCAATAAGATCGGGCGGTACCGCCGGACACGCCACAACCCCCATGGGCTTCGCCGCTCTCGGACTCCAGTGATGGATAGCTCTGGCAAACACTGATTTGCCCGTACCGCTTTCCCCGCAAAGCAGGACGATCGCCTCCGAGGGAGCGGCTTTTCTTGCGGTCTCGATGACCCGCTGCATGCCGGCACTCAGGCTCTGAAGCCGATCCTCGGGTCCAAGCCGCTGCGCGTACTCCTTGAGCGCGGCGATCTCTGTTTCAAGTTCACGAATCCTGCCGATCCGCCGGGTAAGGAGCTTGACCTGATCCGGGGTGAAAGGTTTGGCGATATAGTCGGTGGCACCTCGCTTCATGGCTTCCACGGCACTCTCGATAGAGGCATGCGCCGTGATGACCACAACCTTGGTCCAAGGTGAATCCGACAGCAGGGTGGGGATCAGGTCCATACCGTTTTCCTCACCCAGTTTAAGATCCACAAAGGCCAGATCGAAGGAATGCCTGCGCGCTTCCTCGGTGGCGTCGGCCGGGTTGCTCACGGCGATGACCGTATGCCCCTCAGCCGCCAGGCAATACGAGAGCGTCTTGCGGATATTGGCTTCATCGTCCACGATGAGGACTTTGAGGGGCGTGAATTCAGCGTCGCTAT
>JBFYWX010000256.1:0-3498 GCA_041310825.1 Desulfobacteraceae bacterium
GGTCACTCAGGCGTCCACCACTTCGCTGATCTGCCGTATGGGCGACAGGTCGGTGAAGTTGGGGATGTCGCCGCGCAAAACGCCCGCCGAGGCCGCGATGCCTTTTTCGTAGCCCTCGGCGGTCTCGAAATAGAGACTGCCGATGCAGACGTAGGGCGCGGGCTGGCCGCCGCCGCCCGAGAGCCCTTTCAGCACCTCGGTCTTGATGAGGCCGAAGGGCCTCAGGTGTTCGGCCACCAGGGCCATGTGGGTCGTGCGGTAGTAGTCGAGGTCGAAACGGCCGCCTTCCCGGTTCGGGTACATGACGCTTACTTTGAACATGCGGGGCCTCCTGTCATTTTATCTCTCGGGTATGCGGTTCGCCGCCCGTTTCCCGGATGGGGTGGCGGCGGCCCGCCAACCGGATGAAGTATGTCTCGCCCTCGAACTCCAGCAGCTCGGAGAGCTTCATCAGCGCCCGGTCCGTGAACTTGACCCGCTCCTCCTCGGCAAGCGTATAGAGCGCGTCGTTTTCGATGAAGAGCGCCTGCGGGTCGAGCGGCAGCCGGCGGCCGGTGTTCAGGATGATCTCGGCGGGCTCCCCGGTCTCGACTGCGACCGCGAAGAGGGCCGTGTCCTCGAACGGGAAGTAGACCTTTTCGCGCAGGCCTTCGCGTTCCTGGCACACATAGTAGCCGGCGGCATCCCGCCGGATGGCGGAATGGAAGTAGTCGATGATGCGGCGGTTGCGGAACGGCCCGTCGCTGTTGCGCCAGCGGCCGTTGCGGTCGAGCCAGAAAACAGCCTTTTCCCGGGGGATGACGATCTCGATCGGCGCTGCGTTCATGGGCTTCTGCCGGCTGCGGTCAGGGCCGACCCTTTTTGGGCGGCCGCCGCCAGCGCTGTTTTCCCATCGCCTCGATGTGGCCGGCCGCCTGGAAGACAGCCTGCAGGCTGAGAGGGGCCAGATCGCGGGCCTCCGCTCCAGCGCCCTCGGCGATCCGCTCCGACAGCCGCTCCAGGCCTTTGCGGCGGCAGACGAGAAAGGCAGCGGCCTCGGACTCGATCGCGGCCTGCTCCACGTCCATGTCGGGCCGGTCGGGCCACCAGGCGTCCCCGTCGGTCCCTAAATGGCCGCAGAAGATTCGGCCGAGCTCAAGCGCCAGGGCCCCGTAGTTGTCCTCCGCCGGGAGGCCGGGGTCGATCCGGATGAGGTAGCGATGGGCGGGCTCGAGGTTTTGCCCGGAGTGGGCTTTTCGCACCGCGGCCGTGACGCGGAGCGCGCGTTCCGCCGCGGGGTCGAGTGTTTCCCGTTTGCGCACCGCGATCCGCTGGATCTCGCAATTGTGAAGGGTGTGCTCGACCACCCGGTCCGGCAGCCGGTCAGCGGGGGCTCCCGCCGCCCGCAGGGGGGGGGTGGGGACCGGATCGCCTTCGGTGTCCTTCAGGTCGAACAGGAAAATCACCGGGGCCATGGGGGCTAGGATGAGGATGGGGCGCGCGCCCGGCCGCGGCCGCCGGCGGCAGGTTTGCAGCCAGGTGCGGGCGGTGGCGATGCGGGTGGCGTCCGGCCGCTGCAAAAAGATGAGGAACCCGTTGAAAGGCGAATACTGCGGAAAGCGTGAAACGAAGCGCAGCAGGTCGAAGAAGCCCTGCCGGCCATGCCAGCGAGGGTTCGACCGGAAGAGCTCGTCCAGGGCGCCGGCCGCGGCCGGCAGGCCTTCCTCTGCTGCCAGGGGGATCTCGGCGGGCTGAAAGAGATTCAGTTGTTCGGACATGAAAGTTCTCCCCCTCGGCGGCACGAAGGAATTTCACCGAAAGCCGCACACCTCCGGATCATCGCCGGAGGCGCCCGTGTCATCTTCCGCGGCGCCGGGATGCTACGTCTGGCTATAGTCCGAAAAACCGATCCGGGTCAAGTTGATGGGCGAATTTGACAAGGGCACCGGCAGTGATAAAGATTCGATTTCGTTAAGACCGAAACCGGCCCATCCATATTACTTTCGCAAGGAGATCCGTCATGATCGGTAAGAAATTGAACGATGCGATGAACGAACAGATCAAGAACGAGCTGGAGTCTTATTACATCTATCTCTCCATGGCGGCCTGGCTGCACTCCAAGAGCTTGGATGGGATGGGGCATTACATGCGGGTTCAGGCGCACGAGGAGATGATGCACGCCATGAAGTTCTTCAACCACCTGATCGACCGCGGCGGCATGGTGGTGCTAAAAGACCTCAAGCAGCTGAAGACCCAGTGGAAATCGCCCATAGACCTCTTTAAGGATGCACACTCCCACGAAAAGTTCATTTCCGGCAAGATCAACGACCTGATGGCGATTGCCCGAAAAGAGAAGGAGTTCGCCTCCGAGCCGCTGCTCGCGTGGTTCACTGACGAGCAGATTGAGGAGGAGGCCAACGCCGGCAAGATCGCCGAGCAGCTGGGAATGGTGGGCATCGACAAGTCCGGACTGCTCATGCTGGACCGCGAGCTGGCAGCGCGGGCTTATCCGCCCGGCAGTCCGCTCAACCCCGTCACCGTGGCGGGGGCGGCCGATTAACGGGTGTCCCATCCAGAAACGGTGTTCTTGCGGCCCAGGCCGATCTTCCTGCGCCTCGCCGCCCTCGGTGGGGCCTTGCGACGCGTGCGGTGGCGGCATCGCTGAGGCCTTGGGCCGAGCCGATGCTGAATCGACGCGGGAAGATGCATCGGGCGGGGGCGCGGGGCCTGTGGTGCAAGCTTACGGGACGATGATGCGCGATTCCGGGGTCTGGATGAGAGGCGGTTTTTTATCCTCCTGTTGGAGCGTGCGGGCTTCCTCGATCAGCCGCTGCAGGACCTCCTGCATGGCCTCAGGGAATCGTTTCAGCGCTTGAGCCAGATCGGCGGCGTTGATCTGATTGTGGATCGGCAGGGCGCCGTTGGGTGTGAATACACTGGTTTGACCGAGGAAAACCACCCGGCGCCCCTTGTCGGGGGAGCCGTCCGGCTTGACCGGCGTGTAGCGCGTGATGGAGTTGCCGCTCAAATCCGTGAAGGTCTCCTCCAGGAACAGATTGTTGCGGTCCAGCTTGAATTCGAGGGATTCTTCATTTTCACTCATGGAGCTGCCTCCTGCCGTTGTGTAGAATCGAAGACGCACCATACCAGATCGTCTGCGGCACGGCAACCCGTGCCGGCCGGCGCATTCAAACCACCGGGCACGCACCGGATCACCGCCCGGCGCATGAAGCAAAGGAGCTCAAAATGGTGTAGGGTTCCGTATTATACAGTCATGAAACCGGTGGTTGATTTCAGAATGAGTTGACAGGTAGGCAGCAGATTTCGATTAAATGGCCTCTTAGACAGAGGCCATTTTTATTTGGAAGAAACGGGGCGGCAGGTGCGTCACCACCCACCGCCCGCAAACTCGGAGGCTTAAAGCCTCCAACACACACGCGAGCTCATGATGGCCTATCTCGAATTGGATCTCAACCGAATTGCCGAAAACAGTCGCGGTTACCCGTGGCCCCAGCCACA
>JBFYWX010000287.1:0-3016 GCA_041310825.1 Desulfobacteraceae bacterium
GCTCGTCGCGCTCCTCGGGCAGGGGGCCCGATGCCATGATCCGCCCCCCGGTGGGCATCATGTCCGCAAACTCCCGCCGGAGCTCCTGGACCCGGGAAGCCGGAAGTTCGGTGGCCATGCGCAGGACGGATTTTCCTCCCACGAAGCGCAGGCTGTGGTAACGGCGATAGAACGCCGTGATCACGGCCACGGCCTCATCGACGCCGGTGACCGGTTGGAAAAAGCTGAAATCGTTTGGGCCGATGTAGGCGTCCGCCGCGAGGTGCTCCTCCATGAATTTCAGCAACCCCGACCAGTAACGGCCGCCGGGCCGGTCCAGCAGCACCACTGGAATGGGGTAGCGCTTCCCGGTCTGAAGCAGGGTCAAGGCCTCCATCGCCTCATCGAGGGTCCCGAAGCCGCCCGGAAAAAGGGCCACGGCACAGGCCTCCTTGATGAAGGCAAGCTTGCGGTTGAAAAAATACTTGAACGTGATGTCGCGCGGATTCCCGTTCACCACGGGATTGGACTTTTGCTCGAAGGGCAGCCGGATGCTGACGCCGAAGGATTTTTCGGCACCGGCACCTTCGTTCGCGGCCTGCATGATGCCCGCTCCGCCCCCCGTGATCACCATGAACCCCTCGCCCGCCAGCGTGCGGCCGAAGTCCCGCGCCATCCCGTAAAGCGGGTTGTCCGGCGGAGTGCGCGCGGAGCCGAAAACCGACACCTTGCGCACAGCGCGGTAACCGCTGAAGATCTTGGCCGTATAGCGCATCTCCTTTAAGGTCGAGCTCATGATCTTCAGATCGGCTTTTTCGGTGTTTTCCCGGCCGGCCTTGAGCGCGGCAAGGATCATTTCGCGCACCATGCCCCGATGGCGGATGGGACCGGCCAGGTCCAGCAGCTGGGAAATGGCGGCATCCACCGCTCCGTTGTCGGCTGTAAAGCGCAGGTTCATGCCATCCTCCTGGAGACGCCGTAACAGCAGGCGCCGGTGTGGACTTGCTGCATGATATCAGGGGCGGGCACAGGGGGAAATTCAATTGGACGCCGCCGGAAACGACGAAAGGAGGTGCCTGCTCGACGCGAGAACCAGCGCCTGGCCGACCGGCGACAGGCCGACCGGCGACGGGCCGACGGGCGACCGGCCGACCGGCGACGGGCCGACCGGCGACGGGCCGACGGAGCGAGGCAGCTGTTTCTACTTTCTCTTCTGCTTCTGCTGCCCCACACGGACTTTCGCCCCGGCCTCCTTCGCCTCGATTTTGACATGGGTGGCCGAAGGGCAGGGACCGAGCCGCCACTTGGCGGCCGGCACCGCCCAGATGCGGCAGACCTCGCCTTCGATGTTCTCGCAGCCCTTGCACTGCTCGACGATGGGGTTCTTGCCGGGCGGGGTTTTAGCCATCGATCACCTCCATGGGGTTGATGCGCATTGAAACGCTTTTGATAAAATCGGCGGCAGCGCAGGGTCCTGC
The DNA here is from genome assembly GCA_041310825.1 of Desulfobacteraceae bacterium. Taxonomy (GTDB): domain Bacteria; phylum Desulfobacterota; class Desulfobacteria; order Desulfobacterales; family SpSt-501; genus SpSt-501. The sequence continues at coordinate 1,458 of JBFYWX010000287.1, forward strand.
CGTCGTCATTTCGGGTTCAGTTTTTCCAGGGCAATGGAGCAGGACTCGAGATCGGGACGCTGGTTGATGTCGGAGACCAGGATGTCCCGGATGATGCCCTTTTTGTCGATGAAGATCAGCGCCCGCTCGGCGACTCCGTCCGAGCGCAGCAGGCCGAATTTCGAAGCGACCGCCCCGTGGGGCCAGAAATCCGACAACACCGGAAACCAGAGCCCGGGCCCCATCTGCTGCGTCCAGGCATAAAGCGAGGGGATGCTGTCGACCGTGATGCCGAGAATGATCGCATCGTGTTTTTCGAAAAGGCCGCGGGCCAGGTTGTACCCCGGCCACTGATCGGAGCAGACCGGCGTGAAGGCCGCCGGTACAAATGAGAGCACCACGTTCTGCTTGCCTTGGAACTGGCTCAGCCGGATTTTTTCACCGGAAATCGAGGGCAGCGTGAAATCCGGCGCCGCCTGCCCCCGCTTCACCTTGAGCGTACTGTCGATCGGCTTCAGAAAGCCGGGATCGTAGAGAACGTCCTTCAACGTCTGCGCGCCGGCCGGGACGTCGCCCGCCAGGAGCAGAACTGCCATGCCTAAGGCCACCAAGGTCGTCTTCATTTCAAACCTCCTGTTAGAAACCCTACCCCCCGCCCTGCCTGCAGCGGCAGAAGCAAAAAAGCCGCAGCCCCGCCGGGTTACGGCCTCATCCGGAAAACCGCACCCAGCGCAAGACCCGAGCTCCCATCGAGGCACCTTCTGACGTCACCTACCGTAACCATTTAGAATTTAAACTCGATACCACTTGACTTAGGTTGAGGTGGTGTAAGTCCTTCGGACCTTTTTTTCAAGCCTTTTTTATGGGCCGGTTGCCTGCCGCTCGGCGGGCCAAAGTGCTCACGTCCTGCCGCTGATCGCTGTGAGCGGTGATCCGGCCGAGGGGTTTTCCTGAAAATAGGCCCGCCGGATATGGATGTAGATCGCGAACCCCCACCAGCAAAGCAGAAGGAACCCATACGCCAGCATGAAGTACTGAATGAGCTGCTCTTTGGGTATCATTCCAACGACCTCGCGCGTCACCGTGAGCTGCTGAATGATATGCGCATGCAAAGCGTGGGGGAACAGCATCAACTGAATCTTGTCAAGCGTGTAAACTGCCGTGGTTGCCATGACGGCCCAATAGCCCCATGGCTTTGCCGTCCACATACCGACGCCGCTCAGGGCATAGAGCGCAGCGAACACGAAATGGTAAAGGACCGTTGCGACACCCGCTCTCACGCCTCCGAAAAGGGCCACGGCCGAGTTGTAATCCATGATTTCAAAAACGGCGGAAGCGATGAACAGCACGGAAGCGGTGCGAATCGTAGCCCGGCCCTTCACTTTTTGCGTCATGGGCGTTATCTCTCGTCCAAAATTTTGACAAGTCGCGGCGACTTGTTTCCCGGGCAGGCTCGGCCATCGCGGCGATGCCCCCCTTGATTCCGAATGCCACCTCGGCCGCCCGGCAGGCTAAAGCCTACGGCGGGTCGTCGGGGAGAATCATAGCCTCCCTGATCCCGGTTGTCGAGGCAGCCGTAG
>JBFYWX010000288.1:0-3104 GCA_041310825.1 Desulfobacteraceae bacterium
CGATCTGGGAGCCGGCGCCGCTGGCGGCGAAGACCGACTCGGGGATATCCACGGGGCCCTGGAAGGCGCCGCTCACGAAAACCCCCGGGCGGCTGGTCTTGATGGGGTTGAGGGGGTCGACGTTGCAGAACCCCTGCGGGGTGAGCTCGACTCCGAAGCGCCTGGCCAAGGCTTCCGACCCGGCCGGGGGATTCAACCCGACGGAGAGGACCACGAGATCGAACTCCTCCTCCTTGACTCCCTCCGCCGGCGTGGAATAGCGGATGGTGAGGTTGCGGGTCACGGGGTCTTCGTGCGCGACCGACACATAGCTTCTGATGAAGCGTACCCCGGGGAGCTTTTCGGTCCGCTCGCAGAAACGCTCGAAATCCTTCCCGTAGGAGCGGACGTCGTTGTGGAAGATCGTGCACTCCGCCCCCGGGTCGTGGTCCTTGGCCAGAATCACCTGTTTCTGGGTGTAGGTGCAGCAGACGGCGGAACAGTAGCTGTTGTCGCCCGGGGTGACCCGCCGGGAGCCGACGCATTGGATCCAGGCAAGCTTGTGAGGGTGCCGCTTGTCGGAGGGTCGCAGGATCTCACCCTCGAAGGGGCCGGTGGCGCAGAGCAGCCGCTCGAAGTCCATGCTGGTCACGACGTTCGGCATCTTCCCGTAGCCGTAGTCGCCCCGGGCCTTGGGGTCGAAGGGCTCGAAGCCGGGGGCGAGGACGATCGCCCCCACATTGATCTGAATCTTCCGCGGCGTCTGCTGGAAATCGATGGCATTGTTTTTACAGACCCCTTCGCAGATCCGGCACTTCTTCTCTTTGAGGTAAAGACAGCTCTCGTCGATGTAGGCGACGAGCGGGATGGCCTGGGCGTAGTAGATGTGGACGGCCTTGTTCGTCGACAGCTCCTGGTTGAACGGGTCGGGGCAGTGGACCGGGCAGTATTCGACGCAGGTCGTGCAGCCCGTGCACTTCTCCTCCAGGATGTAGCGGGGTTTTTGGACCAGGGTGACCGTGAAGTCGCCCGCCGCGCCTTCGACCTCGTGGACTTCAGTCAACGTCAGAGTTTCGATGTTGGGGTGCCGGCCGACCTCGACCAGTTTGGGTGAGAGGATTCACATCGAACAGTCGTTGGTCGGGAAGGTCTTGTCCAGCTGCGCCATGCGTCCGCCGATGGCCGGGGACTTGTCGACCAGGTAGACCTTGAACCCGGCCCCCGCGAGGTCGAGCGAGGCCTGAATGCCGCTGATCCCGCCGCCGACGACCATCACGTCCCCGAAGTTGCGGGTGTGACACAATTCGTTGAATTTTTCGTTGAGCAGGTTGTCGTTTCCCACGTTCATTCCCTCACCCGTGCCGGGAGCGTTACAGGGCCTCCCGCACGATCTCCGTAATGTCCTTGATCTCGATCTTCTCCGCCAGCCCGGTGGTCAACCGGCTGTCCTCGAAATTGGCGATGCAGTAGGGGCAGGCGGTGACGAGCACCTCGGCCCCCACCCCGATCGCCTGTTCCAGTCGGATGTCGGAGAAGCGTTCCCCCTTCGGGGTCTCCATCCAGATCCGGCCCCCGCCCCCTCCGCAGCACAGGCTCTCCGCGTGCGCTTCGGGCATCTCGACCAGCTCGAGACCGGGCACCCGGCGCAGCACCTCACGCGGCTCCTCATAAATCCCGTTGTGCCGGCCCAGGTAGCAGGGGTCGTGATAGGCCACTTTTTTCCTGACCTCCCGCGTGAGTTCGAGCGCGCCCTCCCGCAGCAGCCGGGAGAGGTACTGGGCCATGTGGATCACCTCGAAGTTGACCCGGAACTCGGCATACTCGTGCGTGAAGGTGTGAAGACAGTGCGGGGAGGAGACGAGGATCTTCTTCACCCCGTGGTCGATGAAGGTCTTGATGTTGTCGCGGGCGAGCCGCTTGAAGACTTCTTCGTCGCCCGTCTTGCGGATGCTCTCCCCGCAGCAGTTCTCCCGGGTGCCGAGGATCCCGTAGTCGGTCCCCGCCAGGTTCAGGATTTCGGCCGTGGCCTTGGCGACCTTTTTCAGCCGCGCGTCGTAGCTGAGGTAGCAGCCGGGGAAATAGAGGAACTCCATCCCCTCGGCGAAAGGCTTGACCGACAGCCCCTCGGCCCACTGGTCGCGCTTGTCGCGCTTCTCGTTCAGCGGGTTGCCCTCGCCCACGAGGCTGCCGCGCACGGTGCGGATCGGGCGGGCGGTCGCCGGAAAGACCCCGTATTCGGTTGCAATCCGCCGCAGGGCGACCCCGGATTCGATCTGCTTTACATCCCGGGGGCACTGTTGGGGGCAGCGGCCGCAGGTCGAGCAGCGCCAGATGTCCTCGCTTTCGATGTCGGTCAGGCCGAAGGCCGCCTCGCGTACGATCCGGCGCATGCTGAAGGGGCGGACCCGGTTCCAGGGGCAGACCACGTCGCACAGGCCGCACTGGAAGCACAATTTGAACGCCTCGCCGCCGTTCGCCTTGATGACGTCTGCGATCTCTTTGTGGTCGGCTATGTTCTCCACTGTCTTCCAGGGCCTTTTCTTGCAGGTGATGAGGTCAGCTTTTTTTGGCGATCGTCATGCGGGCGACGGTCTCCATGATCTTTTCCAGCCCATATTTGTCGACGAGGGATTCCAGTCCGGTCTCGAGCTCCTTGCTGCTCGCCTCCTCCTCCACTTCCTCTTCCCTTTCCTCGTAGGTCAGGGCGTCCGTGATGCACCACTGGACGCAGAGGGGTTCGGATAGGGGCGGGTCGCTCTCGCACATGTCGCATTTGAGCGGGAGGCCCGAATCGGGCTCCTTGAAGAGGTCCCGGGAAGGGCAGGCGGCGCGGCAGAAGGCGCACTCTTCGTATTCCTTGCCGTCGATCGTGTACTTGTCCCGGCCCATGCATTCGGCCTTGGCATGCTCGCCGGCATACACCGGGACATAGATATCTTTCAATGGGTCATGAATGACGCGGATGCGGGAGCGCGCCGGGTTGTTGCTGCTGTATTTCGGTGCGGCGTGGTAGGCGGAGCAGGCCACCTCGCAGGCCCGGCAGCCGTTGCACTTGTCGAGGTCCACCTTGATCGTCTTGACGATCTTCTTTTTCTTCGCGCCCATGAGGCATGCCACCTTTTCTT
>JBFYWX010000291.1:0-5208 GCA_041310825.1 Desulfobacteraceae bacterium
TGGATGCATTGCTCTTCACGGCCGTAGCCCCCGAGGGCGATGATGGCGTAGGGGTTCTTGTTGATCTCCAGGCGGGGCCCGACCATGCTGGATTCAAACGCCTGCTCGAAGTAGTCGTCCAACGCCCGCGCGTGCTGCTTCAGGAAGTCCGGTTGCCGGCCGCGTAAAAAACGGCCGGTCAGTTCGGTGACCCGTTCCTGCAGCAAACGGGTCGCGGGCTCATGGAGGCGTAACATGGGGTGAAGTCGGTCCTTCCCGTAAGAGATTCCCCCTCCACTGAGCAAGGCACGTGCCAAGCGCTCGTATTGAAAGAAAATATAACATTTACAGATTGTTGCGCAGACAAGGGGTGGCGGAGAAGGGCAATAAAAATTTACAAATATGTAATTTTTATTTTTTATTCGATTACGTTTATGTCGGTTTTATGAAAAGTGGGAGAAACTGAAATGCCGATTTCGATACCGCCCCCGACTTTCACTCCGACTCCGACTCGCTAACCGTGAACCCGAAACCGTGAACCCGGAACCCATCATTCCGCCCGCCGCCGCCCCGCGCTGGATGCTTGGGCTCAGGCATTCCGGAAAATCCCCTGCCATATCCCGCGGATCCGCTGTTGGAGAGGCTCGAATTTTTCCTCCGGCACGCGGGCGGGCTTTTCCTGGAGACTGAGCTGATGAGCGGCGGCCCGGTAGATGAGGTAGGCGTGTTTTAAAACGTGGGCCGTGTATTCATCGAGGACGGCGGCGCCGATCAGGGCCTGGATGAGACGCACGTTGTCGGTCCAGCGTACCAGCTCCGGGTGGCGGTGGGCGAGCAGCAGGACGAGGGCCTGGACCAAAAACTCGATGTCGACCATGCCCCCCGGGCTGTGTTTGAGATCGAACCAGCCGGCTTCGAGGCGGTCGCTTTCGCGGCGCATGCGCCCGCGCATGTCGGCGACCTCGGCCAGCAATTTTTTCCCGGGCCGGCGCCGGGCCAGGGCCTCGGCGCGGATCTCGCCGAAGCGTTGGATGATCTCCTCATCCCCGCTCACGGCCCGCGCCTTGATCAGCGCCTGATGCTCCCAGGTCCAGGCCTCGGTCAACTGATAGTCGCGGAAGGCTTCGACATGGCGCACCAGTATGCCCGAGATGCCGCTCGGCCGCAGCCGCGTGTCGATGTCGTAGACCTTGCCGGCCCGGGTGTGGGAGGTGAGGAGGTGGATGACCCGCTGGCCCAGGCGGTTGTAGAACTGGGCGTTGTCGATTGGACGGGCGCCCCCGCGCGTCTGACCCTCCACCCCGGCGTGCAGGAACACGAGGTCCAGATCGGACCCGTAGCCGAGCTCGAGCCCTCCGAGCTTGCCGTAGGCGATGACCGCAAACCCCTGCTCGCCGGCCTTTTCCCCGAGACGGCTTTCCGGTGTTCCATGCCTTTCGACCAGGTGGTCCCAGGCGAGGTCGACTACGGCCTGGATGATGGTCTCGGCGATGTCCGACAGGTAGTCGCTGACGCGCATGAGGGGCAGGCATCCGCTCACGTCGGCGGCGGCGACCCGCAGGACGTGGATCTGCTTGAAGATGCACAGGGCTTCGATCTGGGATTCGAGATCCTCGGCCGGAATCTGGGAGATCCTCCGGCCGATGTCGTCGGTGAGCGCCTCGCGGCTGGGCGGCCGGTAGAGGGTACGGGCATCGAGCAGCTCGTCGAGCAAGACCGGGTGCTGCGCCAGGAACGATGCGATCCAGGGGCTCGCGTTCGCCAGGCGGGCCAGATGGGAGAGCGCGGCCGGATACTCCAGCAGCAGCGCCAGGTAGCTTGTGCGCCGCTCGATGGCGCGGATGAGGTCCAGAATCCGCTGCAGCACGGCGAGCGGCTGGCCGGTGCGGGCGCTCTCCGCCAGAGCCAGGGGGACCAGCCGGTCCAGGCGCTGGCGCCCGGCGAGACTGAGGGCGCGGGTCTCGGAGTCGCCGCGCAGCTCATCGAGCGCTTTGAGTGCATCGGCCGGGGGCTGGAAGCCAAGCCCGGCCAGGAGGTCGACGGCCTGGACCTCGTCCACCAGCTTCAGCCAGATGCCGGCCAACGACTGCTCGATCGCCTTCTCCGGTCCATCCGCCTCGGTGCCGGCCAGAAGCATCCGGAAGTGACCGTTCACCGTGTCGCGGTGCCGGTTCAAGGCCGCCTCGAACGCTCCGGGCTCCGCGAAGCCCATCGCTGCGGCAAGCCGCGCCCGCCCGGAGGGATCCTCCGGCAGCTCGTGCGTCTGCCGGTCGGCGGACTCCTGCAGGCGATGTTCGACGGTCCGCAGGAAAACGTAGGCCTCATCGAGCTCGCGGCGCACCGGCTCGGGGATCGTTCCCAGGCGCGCCAGGGCGGAGAGCACGGCGCGGATCCGTCGCCGCTGCAGGGCCGGGGTCACCCCTCCGCGGATCAGCTGGAAGATCTGCCCGAAAAACTCGACTTCGCGGATCCCCCCACGGCCGAGCTTGATGTTGTGCTCCAGCCCCTTGCGCGCGACCTCCTGGGTGATCATATGTTTCATGGCGCGCAGGGACTCGAAGGCGCCGAAATCGAGGTACCGGCGATAGACGAAGGGGTGCAGCCGCTTCAGCAGCGCCTCGCCCGCGGCCAGGTCCCCGGCGGCCGCCCGGCCCTTGATCCAGGCGTAGCGCTCCCAGTCCCGGCCCTGCTCCTGGTAATATCGCTCCATGGCGTCGAAGCTCATGACGAGCGGGCCGCCCTCCCCGAAGGGCCGCAGCCGGAGGTCGATGCGGAAGACGAACCCCTCGGCGGTGACCTCGCCGATCACGCGGATCAGCCGGCGGGCGAGGCGGGTGAAAAAATCCTCGTTGTCGATCGGGGACGGGCCGCCACGGGTCTCCCCGGCGGCGGGAAAGGCGAAGACCAGGTCGACGTCCGATGAGAAATTAAGCTCGCGGGCGCCGAGCTTGCCGAGCGCCACCACCACCAGGCGCTGGGGCCGGCCGGCGGCGGAGCAAGGCTCTCCGTAGTCGGCGCAAAGCCGCGGGTGAAGCCAGCCCAGGGCGAGATCGAGGCAGGCCTCGGCCAGGAAGGAAAGGTCCGCCGTGGTTTCGGTGAGGTCGGCGCGGCCGGCGATGTCGCGCCAGGCAATCCGCACCATTTCCCGGCGGCGGAAGCGTCGCAGGCGGGTGCTGAGCTCATCGATGTCGGCCGTTCCCGCGAGGAGGGCGGTGGCCCGCGTCCTGAAACCGTCCGGCGGGTAGGCCCGGTTGAGGTCGCCCCCGCCGGCGAGCTCCGCCAGCAGGGCCGGTTCTTGTATCACGCTTTCCGCCACGAAGTCGCTGAAGGCCAGGACCCGCAAAAGCGGGTCCTGGAACTCGGGCTGCGCCGGCGCAAAGCCCCCCGCCTGCCGGCAGGCCTCGCGCAGACGCTCGGCCTTGGCCTCCGCCTCGGCGCGCAACCGCTCCGGCAAGGGAGGGCAGGCGGTCATGGTCGCAGGACCTCGGAGGCGGCGGTGGGATTATCAGCGGGCATAGCCCCATTCGCGCAGGCGCTGGGCGGCATGCTGGGCGTACTGGCCCTGGCGCACCTGCTGCAGGAAGCGCTGGTATTCGCGGGCGGCCTCGGGGCGGCGGCCCAGGTTCTCCAGGGAATATCCGACGAAGAACGTCGTATTGGGGTTTCCCGGCAGCAGGCGCTGCGAGGTCCGGAAGTCGTTGAGGGCGGTGTCGAACTGCTTGAGGTTCAGCCCCGCAAACCCCGCCAGATGATGACCTTGGGCCTCCTGCGGGAAGACCGATTGCGCCTGGCGGGCATAGCGGGCCCCTTCGGCGTGCTTTTTTTGGATGAGCTGGCATTTGGCCATCGAGACCAGAGCGGCATAGTCGTTGGGCGCCTGTTTCAGGGCGGACTGGTAGTGGGCTTCGGCCTGGCTGAAATTTTTGGAGCCCATGGCCTTGTCGCCCTTCTGCATCTCCTCGATCGCACCCTTGATGGCCCGCAGCCGGGCGGTGGCGTCCATGTAGCGCTCGCGGTTCAGCGGGAGTCCCTTGGCATCGGCAAAGGTCGTGCGCGCCGCCTGGACCGCGTTCTGGTAGCGCTCGTCGCTCATGGGGTGGGTGGCGAACATGAGTTCGATCGAGCTCGGCCGGGATTTATTGAGGTTGTTCAACATGGTCATCAGCCCCACCATGCCCTCCGGGCCATAGCCGGAGCGGACTATGTACTCCGTGCCCAGGGCATCGGCCTGGCGCTCGTTGTCGCGGCTGTAACTCGCGAGAAAGGCCCCGGCCCCGAAACCGCCGAGCGCCGAGGCGACCTGGCCCATGCCGGGGGCGGCCACGTCGGCGATGACGGAGAGGCCCCCCACGACGATGTTGGTGAGCTGACCCTTGGAGAGTTGCTCGGCGGTGTGGCGCGCGTTCACGTGGCCGATTTCGTGGCCGAGCAGGGCGGCGAGCTCGGCCTCGTTGTCGAGGGTCACCAGGATCCCCCGGGTGCAGGCGATGCTGCCGCCGGGAAAGGCGTAGGCATTTATGTAGGTGGCGTTGACGACCCGGAACGAAAAGGGCATGTGCGGGCGATGACCTCGCGCGGCCAGCGCGAGGCCGACCCCGCTTACGTAGGAATTCAAAGCGGCGTCCTGGGTGGGGCCGAAGTCGCTCGAGAACTGCAGGGGGGAGAACTGGCGGTCGATCTGGATCTCCTCCTGCTCGGAGACCATCATGAGCTGGGTGCGTCCGGTGACCGGGTTCGTCGCGCAGCCGGCTGCGAGCGCCGCGGCCGAGAGGCTCGTCAGCCGGATGAACTGCCGGCGGGTCAGCCCGTAGCGGTAGGTCAAATTCAGGTCGTATCCTTTCATGGATCCTCCGGTTCCCGGTTCTTGAAGCAGATCTCTGTGCGCGGATTCTATCGTCCTTAAACTTGATGGACCTGTAAAAAGTGTCCTTTTTAGACGGCTTTGTAAAAAGCCCAAGATCAAGGCGCGCGAATTCCGTGTCGCGAGGCTTACTTTCAGAACGCCGCAGCGACGACGGGATGAAGCGCAACGCAGAGATTGGGGTTTTTACGAAGCCGTCTAATTTATAAAAGATCTCCGCGGGGGTGTCAAAGGAAACCCGGCCGACCGCGCCGGAGCCCGACGCCGTGGGAGGCGCGCCTTCACCCTCGGCGGCCCGGGGCGAGTCAATCTACAAAAATGTAACTTTCTGACCAAGCCCCGTGATTTTCGATTGACTCGCTCGGAAA
>JBFYWX010000308.1:0-5306 GCA_041310825.1 Desulfobacteraceae bacterium
CTCGGTGGCCAGCATCGACCCGCCCCACCCGTCGGCGATCGCCGCCCGGGTGCCTTGTTTCATCAGGTTGCGATAGTCCTGGTCCACACCGATGTGGGTCCGGTGCATGATCTCGACGATCTCGCGGTCGATGTTGCGGGGCACGACGCCCATTTTTTTCCATAGCTCATAGCGCGGTTTTGGGGCACGCTTGGCGAACAACACCTCCCCTTCGGCCTTGCCCCACTCGGCCATCGCCGCCTCCGCGACATCGACCGCAATCTCATCGACATCACGGGTCATGGTCTCGCCATCGACCTCCATGGTGGTGTCCACATTGAGCCACCGGGCCACGTCGAGCAGCTTTCTCGTGTCCTTGATCCGGTAGGCATCGGTCTCTTTGCGGGCCGCCGCCCGGAAGACCTCGGCGACCGCCCGGCCGTGGTCCGAATGCGCCGCCGCTCCGCCGGCGATCATGCGGATGAAATTGCGGGCCGCGATGGTGTTCGGCGTAGCGCCGCAAATGCCCTTGCGTGCATCCTCCCCTTCCGCCCCGGACTTCGTCAGCGGCAGTCGGCAGGGCCCCATCCCGCAGTTCTTGCAGCAAGTGCCCTGGTTGCCGATATTGCAGGGCTTGAGCGCCACGGCACGGTCAAACGCGGTCTCTACCCCGAGTTCATGCGCCCGCCGGATCATCTGCTGGGTCGCCGCGTCGATGGTTGCGGCTTCAGGGTCCGCCAGTTTCGGCGTTTTGGAATCTGCGGCTTGCTTGACTTCCGCCATTGCGCTTCCTCCTGTCTGATCTGATTTGGATTGGTTTCAGTAATGCGGGTAATAACGGATCCCGATGCTGTAGCGCGGTGAACGGCCGGGGCCCTGCGTGATACACCATTTGACCTCGCCGAGCGCCGTCGTTGGAAGCCCGGGGAAAAGGGGATTTTTCCCTCCCACCGGCTCATCCGACGAAACACTTGCGACCACGCGCAGTTGGACGCTTGTCCCCTGCCTCAGCGGCTGAGCGGTTTCCACGCAGATCCCCTCCTGGCTGCAGTTGACCAGCCAGGCCTCCTGCGTCCCGGGCCGATTGAATATCGAGAGGACCAACGGCAGCCGCTGGGAGTGCCTGGCCCCTCGGCGCCTTTCCAGCGGGATCGACCTGTCAGTCGAAGTCGCAGCGCTTTCAGCGCTGCCTTCAGTCACCAGCATCGAACGGCTCCCACATGTTTCTCCTGGAAACCGGTTGTCGGATGCCCCGCGCCGGTTGCTGATCCCACCGCGCCGCAGAGGGGCGGTGTCCGCTCCGAAAACAGAAAATACGTTCATAAGCCCATCCCGGCCAGAATGAATTCAATGAATATATGCCGGATTAAAAGCAAGGCGCATGCCATGCCTCTATCGAGTTCGATTTTAAAAAAATATGTATTTATATCAGACTGCTAAAGACACGGTAGCGGAAGGAGGCAGCGTGACGGTTGAAGCGGAGCCATCGGCAACATTGCAACCCGCAATACTATTTTCGGCGGCGGCCGTCGCTTTCAGGCACATCGATGCCCAGGCTTTTGATCTTGCGATACAAGGTGCTGGGGTTGATGCCCAGATCCCGCGAGGCCCGGCGCCGGTCGCCGTGGTAGCGCCGCAGAATTTCGGTGATCATGAGCTTTTCCATGGCCTGCAGACTCATCGGGGCGACGGCCTCCGTCGGGCTGCCGGGCCCCGGCCGCAGCTCTGGCGGCAGGTGGTGCAGTTCGATGATTCCCGCCCGGCAGAGGACGAAGGCCTGCTCGATGATGTTTTCCAGCTCCCGGACGTTTCCCGGGAAATCATGCTCCATGAGGCGGGCCATGGCCTCGACCGCGAGGCCCGCAATGTCCTTGCCCTGGAGGCGGTTGAACTTTGCCACCAAATGGTCGACCAGCAGAGGGATGTCCTCGCGGCGTTGCCGCAAGCCGGGCAGTTGCAAATGGACGACGCGAACGCGGTAGAAGAGATCATCGCGGAATTTCCCTTCCCGGACGAGTTTCGCAAGCTCCTTGTTGGTCGCCGCCACCACGCGCACATCCACGGGCACCGGCCGCACCGAGCCCAAAGGCTCCACCAGCCGTTCCTGCAGGACTCGCAGCAGCCGCACCTGGAGCGCGGGTGAAATGTCGCCGATCTCATCCAGGAACAATGTCCCGCCGTCGGCCAGAACGAAGCGGCCGGCCTTGTCGCGCCGGGCATCGGTAAAAGCGCCGGCCTTGTAACCGAACAGTTCGCTTTCCAGCAGCGTGTCCGGAAGCGCGGCGCAGTTGACGGCGACAAACGGCTTTTTCCGGCGCGGGGAGAGGTTGTGGATGGCGCGCGCAAACAGCTCCTTGCCGGTCCCGCTCGGGCCTTCGATCAGCACACTGCTGCTGCTGGCAGAAATCTGCGGCAGCAAGTCAAAAAGGCTCCTCATGGCGGGGCTGCGGCCGACGATGTCTTCGAAGGTGAAGCGGCCCTCGAGTTGCTTCTGAAGCTGCTCGACCTGGCTGAGGTCCTGAAACGTCTCCACCCCGCCGATCACCCGGCGGCTGTCATCCTTCAGGATGGCGGTGGAGATGCGGATCGGAACGCGCCGTCCCTGGCGCGTGATGATGTGAGCCGTTGCGTTTACGATCGGCTTGCCGTTTTCAAACGTTCTCCTGAGGGCGCAATCTTTTTCACAGATGTCGGCGTGGAACACATCGCAGCAGGACTTGCCGATGGCATCCGCACGCTTCACCCCGGTGATCTTCTCGGCAGCACGGTTGAAGGCGGTGATGCGCCATTGCAGATCCACCGTGAACACGCCCTCGTTGATCGAATCTAAAATGACATCCTGTTCCGTCTGTTTCGGTTCGTGCCCCATGCGGCGTCTCCGGGAAGAAGGGTTAGCAATCGTGCGAAATGCTGACTACAATCGGGTTTATAATTGCATGATGCAATAGAAGTGTCAACGGACTCGCGCCGATACCCCCATCTAACTACCAGGGATCAATCGGTTATAATATTGGCGAAGATTGGCATGATGCTTGCCAGTATTTGATGCCGATGAAGATTGCGATCCCAAACTGGCAGGGCCGCGTATCGCCTGTGTTCGACGCCTCCGACACCATCGTGCTGATCGACATCGAAAGCGGGCGGGAGCGGCGGCGGGAAAATTTCCGCCTAGCCAGCCTCGATCCGGTGCGACGTGCTCAGGAAGTGGCCGCACTGGGGGCCGATGTGGTCCTCTGCGGGGCGATCTCCCGCACCTTGGAGAGCGCACTGAACGGTGCCGGGGTCCATGTGAAAGGGTTTGTCTGCGGAGATCTGGAGGCGTTGGTGGAAGCGTTCATGGCCGGAACGCTTTCAGATCCGTGCTTTCAAATGCCCGGTGCCGACCGCGCCCAATCCCCGGCAGCGCCCCGACCGGAGGGCCGTAAGAAATCATCCGCCCGCCACCGTTCCAAATCCAAACACTCGCCTAACGTCAGGAAGGAGGATGAGTATGAAAGTGGCTATCAGCGCTGAGGGACCCTCCCTGGAATCCCGGATCGACCCGCGTTTCGGCCGGTGTCCGTTTCTACTGGTGGTCGACACGGAAACGCTCGGCGTGGAGGCGCTTGAAAACACAGCCCGTGCCGCCTCGGGAGGGGCCGGTATCCGGACGGCCGAACTCCTGGCGGGCCGGGCGATCTCGCACGTGCTGACCGGAAGCTGCGGCCCCAACGCCCAAACGGCGCTGGCGGCCGCTGGAATCCAGATCATCCCCGGATGCGCGGGGACGGTGCGCGAGGCGCTCGCGCGCCTCAAGGCCGGAGAATTGACCGACGCCGCAGCGCCGGAAACCGCAAGCCCGCCCGGGTCCACGCGCACCACTACCCGAACCGGTTCGACGGACCCCGACCGCCGCGTCGGCGGGGGGAGCGGTCGCGGCACGGGGCGGGGTGTGGGGGGCGGCGGCCGGGGGATGGGTGGTGGCGGGGGCCAAGGCATGGGCGGCGGCTCCGGCCGCGGCAGAGGATCCGGACGCGGCATGGGCGGTGGGCGTGGCATGGGACGGGGCGGCGGGCGCGTATGACGGCGCACCCGCGCACGCATGTCTACGGCCCGGTGGCCTCCCGGCGGCTGGGCCGGTCGCTCGGGGTAGACCTCGTGCCATTTAAAACCTGCACGTACGACTGCGTCTATTGCCAACTCGGACACACCACGAACCAGACCCTCCAGTTCGATGAGTATGTTCCCGTGGATGACCTGCTCGCCGAGTTGGGGCAAAAACTGGCAGGTCCACTCCGGCCGGACTACGTAAGCCTGGCAGGGGCGGGAGAGCCGACGCTGCATGCACGGATCGGCGAGGTGATCCATCGCATCAAACGGCTGACGTCCCTGCCGGTGGCCGTTCTCACCAACGGGTCGATGTTATGGTCCCACAGCGTCCAGGAGTCGCTGCTGGAAGCGGACCTGCTGCTGCCGTCCCTGGATGCAGGCGATGCCGGGAGGTTTCAACAGGTGAACCGCCCGCACCCGCATATCCATTTTGAAACCATGGTGAACGGAATCGCCGAATTCACCCGGCGGTTTCAAAAACCGGTCTGGCTGGAGGTCTTCCTGCTGGACGGGCTCACCGGGACCCCGGCGGAGGTCGAACGCATCGCCGCCTGGGTTCGAAAAATTAAGCCTGCGAAAGTTCAGCTGAACACGGTCTCCCGCCCCCCTTGCGAGGAGGATGCCCGCCCGGTGCCGCCGAAGCGGTTGGCGGCACTCACCACCCTGTTCGACCCGCCCGCCGAGGTGATCAGCGAGGCGTTCGTCGACACCGGCCCTGCGGTTGCCGCGGCGGCTGTAACGGATGCGGACATTCTGGCCCTGATCCGCATCCGGCCGTGCACGGCTGCGGGCGTGGCGGCCGGCCTCGGCCTGCATATCCATGAGAGCGCCAAGCGACTGGCCGCCATGGTCGACCGCGGGGCGGCCGTGGCCGTACGCAGGGACGACAGCGTGTTTTACGAAACCCCGCGCGGCTCTGATAGCCGGAGCTCCGTCCCCTGAAACCTGCAACCTCAACGTTCACCCATCAGGAGATTCGACCACCGTGAAACCCCAGAGTCGGCAGCAACCGAATCAGGTTCATCCCCCGAAATCAACATGCGACTCCTGCAAGGACGCTTCCTGCTCTGCCCGAATGCGTAAAGCGGGCGAAGGCGACCAGGACTTCGAGGACCGGCGCAAGCTCCAGGAGCGGCTGTGCCGGATCCGGCGCAAAATCGTGGTCCTCTCCGGCAAGGGCGGGGTCGGGAAAAGCACGGTGGCGGTCAATCTCGCCGTGGCCTTGAGGTTGAACGGCA
>JBFYWX010000326.1:0-16707 GCA_041310825.1 Desulfobacteraceae bacterium
AAGAGCAGCCCGGCGCGGCCGGCCCGGGACAGGGCGAGGGCGGGCCGCATGAAATGGAGTCGAATGCCTACGATCTGGGCCGGATCCTCACGGAAAAGTTCCAGCTGCCCAACCTCACGGACAAGGGCAAGAAGCGTTCGCTCACCCGCACCACCTACGATCTGACCGACCGCCACCGGGGCTTCGGCCAGCTGCTCGACAAGAAGGCCACCCTGCGGCGGATCGTGGAAACCAACCTGCACCTGGGCAACATTCCCGACGTCGGGCGCATCGACCCGAGCCGGTTTCTGGTAGCCCCCGGCGACAAGGTCTACCGGGTGCTCTCCCCGGAGAAGGACTACGAGTCCCAGGCCATGGTCTTCTTTCTGAGGGACTACTCGGGGTCCATGGAGGGCCAGTCCACCGTGCTCGTCGTGGCCCAGCACGTGATGATCTACAGCTGGCTCATGTACCAATACGCGATGCAGGTGGAGACCCGCTTCATCCTGCATGACACCGAGGCCAAGGAGGTCCCGGACTTCTACACCTACTACAACTCCAAGGTGGCGGGGGGCACCCAGGTCGCCTCGGCCTACACCCTCGTCAACGAGATCGTCGAACGCGACAATATCGCGCGCGATTACAACATCTACATCTTCCACGGGACCGACGGCGACGACTGGGACCGGGAAGGGGCCCAGACCATCCCCCAGCTGCGCCGGATGCTCGCCTACGCCAACCGCGTGGGAGTCACCATCGCCCGGCACGGCGGCGACGAGGCGCAGCCCACCGAGGTGGAGAATTACCTCCGCCGCTCCGGGCTGCTGGAGGAGAAGGCCCGGCTGCTGCGTCTGGACGTCATGCGCGAGGACGCAGACGAGCCGCGCCTGATCGAGGGCATCAAGAAGCTGATTGCCGAATAGAAATGGAACTGATCAGCCAACATACCAAGCGGATCATGGAGGGCTGCAAGAAGCGCGCGGCGGCGGCCGGACTGCGCTTCGAAAAGGAGAGTCTCGAGTACATCGTCACCAACCGGGATCTGCTCGAGCTCACCCCCAAGCTGATGATCCCCACCCTCTACGACTACTGGGTCCACGACGTCGAGGTGCTGCGCGAGAAGGGCCGCTACGAGCTCTACCCGAGCAACCCCTATGAGACCGTCATCAACACCCGCCCGGCCATCTCCTACTACAACGACAACAACCCGGACTGGCTCAACGTGATGATCTTCTATCACGTGCTGGCCCACATCGACTTTTTCCAGAACAACCTCTACTTCCGCCACACCTGGGACTACGATTTCACCGGGCAGGCCCTCTCCGACAAGCGCATGATCGCCCAGCTGCGCTCCGAAAATGGGCGCTGGGTGGACTACGTCATCGAATTCGCACGGGGCATCGACAACCTGGTCGGGTTCCACGCCGAGCTCGCGCGCCTCACCCGGCCGGAACCCTCCGCGCGCAGTCGGATGCTGGACTTTTACTTCGACCACTTCCTGCAGCAGGTGCGCCGCGTCAAGACCAACAACTTCATCCAGGAGGTCGAACGCTACAACGCCTGCCGGCGGGAGTCCGCCGACCACGGGGAGCAGGTCTTTTTCGCCGAGGTTCTACGCAAATACCCGGAATTCGACTCGCTCTACAAGAAAAGCCTCGAAACGAAGACCGAGCGCCGCCACGACGTGATGCAGTTCATCCTCGAGCGCTCGGAGTTTCTGGCCAAAGAGAAGAACCGCTGGATGCAACCGGTGGTGGAGGTGGTCCGCAAGACCTCGCTCTTCTTCCAGCCCCAGATCCGCACCAAGATCATGAACGAGGGCTGGGCCAGCTACTGGCATGAACACCTGTTCCTGCAGGACGACCGGATCTCCGGCCACGAGGTGGATTTCGCCCGCATAAATGCAGGGGTCACCGCCATGCCGCGGGTGGGCCTCAACCCCTATGCGCTCGGCATGCGGCTGTTCGCCCACATCGAGGAGCTGGCGGATAAAGGCCGCTATTCCCTGGATTACCGGAAGCTGACCGATCGCCGGGAGCGCGCGCGCTACGACCGGAAAACGGGCGGAGGCCGTCCGTTTCTCCTCAAGGTGCGCGAGGACCTGAACGACTTTCTCTTCATCAATACGTTCGTCGACCAGGATTTCATCGATCGCTACCGGCTGTTCGTGGCCGGGCGCCGCCTGAACGAAGCCCGCGGGGTGTGGGAAATTTTCGTCAAGAGCCGTTCGGCCGAGGACTACCGCGCGATGCTGCTCTCCCAGCTCTACCACCCACCCCGGGTCGAGGTCGACCGCACGCGGTCGGAAAACGGGGAGTTGGTCCTGGTGCACCGCTTCGAAGGCAAACCGCTGGTGCGCGAATTCATCGCCAACACCCTGCTCGGGATCGAGTTCCTCTGGGGTCGGCCCGTACAGCTCGAGACCAGCGAGGCCGTGCACGCGGAGGCCGTAGCGGTGCCGCCGGGGCCACCCGGAGCACCAGCGCCGCTCCACCGGGAACGCCATGCGCCGGCGACCGTCTGGCAGCGGGTGCGCTACACCATGAAGGACCGCAAACTGACGCGGGATGTGATCTGATGCCGATCGACCCCCCGACCGATCCTCGGCCCGAACCGCCCACGGGCGACGACCCCGTCGCCGCCGCCCTGCGCAACCTCGACCGCGCCGCGGGTCGACTCGAGCAGCGGGGGCCGATCTCCTTTGCCGACTTCCTGGAGGAGCTGGCCGCGCGCCCGACCGTCGTCATGCGCAACATCTTCCAGGTGGTGCATGACATGCTCAAGTCCTATGTCGGGGAGGGGGTCGACGAATACCCGGACGACCCCGAGTCGATCCACTTCGTCTACTACGACTGCAACCGGCTCTTCGTCCAGGAGGTGGACCACCCCTTTTTCGCCGACCGGCTCTTCGCCAACCGCATGGTGAACCTGGCCGACTCCATGAAGCGCGGCGCCCAGCAGAACAAGATCTACATCTTCCGCGGTCCGCCGGGATGCGGCAAGAGCACCTTCCTCACCAACCTGCTCAAGAAGTTCGAAGTCTATACGGCCACCGAGGGCGGCCTGCGCTACGAGGTGGTGTGGCGCTTCGACCGCCGCCGGTTCGGCGCCGCGGCCGGCGATGCGGGCCACCCCTTGATCGAGCGGCTCGCGCGGGTCATCGACAGCATCGAGCGCTGCGAGGGGGGCGGCGGCGGGGAGGAGGAGGGACCGTGGCCGGCCGGCGGAGCGGGCGAGAGCGCCGCGGTGGACGACCGCTTCTTCGAGGTTCCCTGTCCCAGCCACGACAACCCGCTGCTGTTGATTCCCAAGGAGCACCGGCGGGCGTTTTTCGACGATCTGTTCCAAAACGACCAGTTCAAATTCCGCCTGGCAACCGAAAAAGAGTACGAATGGGTGTTCAAAGATGTGCCCTGCACCTTCTGCAGCTCGCTCTACGACGCCCTGCTCGACCGCTTGAAGAGCCCGCAGCAGGTCCATGAATCCCTCTTCGCACGGCCCTACCGCTTCAACCGGCGGATCGGGGAAGGCATCAGCGTCTTCAACCCCGGCGACAAGCCTCTGCGCCAGCAGGCCATCGGCAATCCCCCGGTCCAGCATCAGCTCAACCGCATCCTGAAGGACAGCCACGCGGTACGCTACCTCTTCTCGCACTACGCGCGCACCAACAACGGGGTCTATGCGCTGATGGACATCAAGTCCCACAATGCCGAGCGCCTGATCGAGCTGCACAACATCATCAGCGAGGGGCTGCACAAGGTCGAGGACATCGAGGAGAACGTCAACTCCCTGCTCGTAGCGGTCATGAACCCGGAGGACCAAAAAAACATCGAGGGCTTCCAAAGCTTCCTGGACCGGGTGGAATACATCACCATCCCTTACGTCATGGACCTCAACACCGAGGTGGAAATCTACCGCAACATCTTCGGCCGCCATATCGACGACCGTTTCCTCCCGCGGGTGCTCCACAACTTCGCCCGGGTGATCATCTCCTCGCGCCTGAAGCGGCGCTCCGAAACCATGCTGGAGTGGATCCCCAATCCGGAAAAGTACCGGCTCTACTGCGACGAGAACCTGCAATTGCTCAAGATGGAGATCTACACCGGCCACATTCCGAAATGGCTGCTGGAAGAGGACCGCAAACGGCTCAACGCCAAGCGGCGGCGGCGCATCATCGCGGAGTCCGAGATCGAAGGCGATTTCGGCATCTCCGGCCGCGATTCCATCAAAATCTTCAACGACCTCGTTTCCACCTATTCCAAGGACGACAAGCTGATCAATATGTCGGACCTGTGTAAGTTTTTCAGCAAGGTCCACCCGGATGTGCGCGAGTTGATCCCGCAGGGCTTCCTCGATTCGCTCCTGCGCATGTACGACTACACGGTGCTCCAGGAGGTGAAAGAGTCTCTCTACTACTACAACGAGGAGCAGATTGCGCGCGATATCCAGAACTATCTGTTTGCCATCAATTTTGAAACCGGAACCTCCGTCGTGTGCACTTATACCGGCGACCGTCTGGAGATCAGCGAGGAGTTTCTGGCCGGGATCGAATACCGGCTGCTCGGAACGGCGGCGACGCGCTTTCAACGCCTGGAGTTGCGCAAGCAGATCCAGCGCGAGTACACCGCGCGCACGCTCACCCAGGAGATGATGGTCGAGGGGCTGACGATCCGCCAGACCGAAGTGTTTCAGGACCTGCGCGAGCGCTACATTCACAACCTCAAGGAGAAGGTGCTCGACCCGCTCCTGGAAAACGAGAATTTCCGCCGTGCGATCAAGGAGTTCGACGAGAAGGGGTTCAAGACCTACGACCAAAAGATCAAAGGGGACGTGCGCAGCCTCATCGCCAACCTCGGCAAGAAATACCGCTACACCGAAAAAGGGGCCAAGGAGGTGTGCATCTACGTGATCGACAACGACCTGGCCAAGAAATTCGCCAACCCATGAAGCGGCCCGGCGGCCGCTTCATTTACGCGATTGGGAATCGAGCTGAGCCTTGAGGCAGTCGCAGTATTCCTCGAAGATGAAATACATGCAGCGCTCGGCCACGCGCGCTTTTTCATAAAAGCGGCACACGGCCTGCTCCTTCTGCCCGGCGGCCGCACAACAGGAGATGTGACCGGACCGGCAAAAATTGACCACCACTCCTTCGACCATATCGGCCTCCTGCCATCCCCCGCAGTGGAAGTGAAACCCTCCGTCCTAATGAACCCTATCGCAACAGTATTCAAAAACTTGAGTGGAAAAACGACGCCGGCCGGGTCCACGCCCGCCGGCCGCCCCCGCCGGGCGTGAATCGGTCCTTGCACAACACCCGAGAATCGTTATATTCTCTCATCAACTAGTTGATTTAAAGAAATATCCAGCCCTTATCGGTAAGCACCGGGCCGGCGACGCAAAAGGGGGAGCGATGGAGAAGCACCAGAAGTTTTCGGTCTGGTACGTTCTGTTGGGCATCTGGGTGGTCCTCATCATTCAAAACATGATTTTTTCGGCATTCCAGGTCAAAGTCATCCCGTACAGCGAGTTTCTGAAGGCGCTCAACGACGGCCGGGTGACGGAGGTGGCCATCACCTCCAACCACATCCAGGGGCGGATGAAATCCCAAGTGAGCGATTCCGATGCCGGCCAAGCCTTCCGGACGATCCGTGTCGATCCGGAGATCTCCGACCTCCTGGCCAGGCAAAACGTCATTTTCAAGGGCGAGATCGAATCGACCTTTCTGCGCGACCTACTCTCCTGGGTGCTGCCGGTTTTTCTCTTCGTCGGGATCTGGTTCTTCATGATCAAGCGCATGCAGGGCCAGCAGCCCGGGTTCATGAGCCTGGGGAAGAACAAGGCCAAGATCTACATGGAGAATGAGGTCGGGGTGCGCTTCGACGATGTCGCCGGGGTGGACGAGTCCAAGCAGGAGCTCAAGGAGATCATCGAGTTTCTCAAGGAGCCCGGGCGCTTCACCGCGGTCGGCGGCCAGATGCCGCGCGGTGTGCTGCTGGTCGGCCCGCCCGGCACCGGCAAGACCCTGCTCGCCAAGGCCGTGGCCGGCGAGAGTGGCGTGCCCTTCTTCAGTATGAGCGGCTCGGAGTTCGTCGAGATGTTCGTCGGCTTGGGCGCGGCCCGGGTGCGCGACCTCTTCACCCAGGCCAAGACCAAGGCCCCCTGCATCATCTTCATCGACGAGCTCGACGCCCTGGGCAAGGCGCGGGGCATGGGCACCATGGGCGGCCACGACGAGCGCGAGCAGACCTTGAACCAGCTCCTGGTGGAGATGGACGGGTTCGACCCGCAGGTGGGGGTGATCCTGATCGCCGCCACCAACCGGCCCGAGATCCTGGACCCGGCGCTGCTGCGCCCAGGCCGCTTCGACCGCCAGGTGCTGGTGGATCGCCCCGACAAGAAGGGCCGCGAGGCCATCTTGAGGGTCCACCTGAAGAAGATCAAGTACGAAGAAGGGCTCGACATCGAAAAGATCGCCAACATGACCCCGGGGATGGTGGGGGCGGATCTCGCCAACATCGTGAACGAGGCAGCCCTCCTCGCGGTCCGCCGCGGCAAAAGCCAGGCGGGGATGGCCGAGTTCCAGGAGGCGGTCGAGCGCGTGATCGCCGGACTGGAGAAAAAGAACCGGGTCATCAACCCGCGCGAGAAGAAGATCGTAGCGTTCCACGAGCTCGGCCATGCCATCGTCGCCATGTCGCTTCCGGGGACCGACCCGGTCCAAAAGATCACCGTCATCCCGCGCGGAATCGCCGCTTTGGGCTACACCATGCAGGTGCCCACCGAGGACCGCTTCCTCATGAGCAAGACCGAGCTCGAGAACAAGATCACGTCTCTGCTCGGCGGGCGGGCGGCGGAGGAGATCGTGGTCGGCGACATCTCCACCGGCGCCCACAACGACCTGTCACGGGCCACCGACATCGCGCGCAGCATGGTGCGCGAGTACGGGATGAGCAAGATCGGCCAGGTCTACTACGCCCCCAACCGCCGGCCCCAGTTCCTCCCCGGTCTGCCCGAGGGGCCCAATGAGTACAGCGAGGCCACAGCCGAGGCGATCGACAAGGAGGTGAGCGGAATCATCGGGGCGCAGTACCGCCGGGCGTTGGACATTCTGAAGGAAAAGCGCGCTGTCTTAGAAAAGTCGGTCGTCGTGCTGCTGGAGAAGGAAACCATCGAGGGCGAGGAGTTGAAAACGCTGATGGCAAGTGTGGCCGGGTCGCCGGCCGTCGCCTGAGGTGCAACGAAAATGCCGCTGACCAAACCCTTCTGGCTGGATGATGCCGAGCGCCGGCGCCAGGTGGAGGCCCCGGCCGGCGAATCCGCCTATTTCGGCTTCGAACGCATTCGGGCGGCGGAGAAGACCCGCCGGGTCGTAAAGCATTTCGACGCGGTGGCCCACGTCTACGATGCCATGAACTCGCTTTTGAGCTTCGGCATCCACCACGCGTGGAAGCGCGCCTCGGTGCGCATGCTCGGCCTGCGGTCCGGGGAGCGGGTTCTGGATGTCTGCGGCGGGACCGGCGATCTGGCCCGCCTCGCGGCCCGGCGCACGGGGCCGCGAGGGCGGGTCGTGATCTACGACATCAACCGGGCCATGATCGCGGCCGGCCTGCCCAAGCTGGCCGGGAGCCCGCTCGCCGTCCGGATCCGCCATGTCCAGGGCGACGCCGAGGAGATCGCCTTTCCTGACGGCAGCTTCGACGCGGTGATGGTGGGCTTCGGCATCCGCAACGTCACCCGCATGCGCCGGGGGTTTGCCGAGATGGCGCGCGTGCTCAGCCCCGGCGGCCGCCTGCTTTGCCTCGAATTTTCCCGGCCGGTCTCGCCCCTGTTCCGCTGGCTCTACGACGCCTACTCGTTCTACGCCATGCCGGTTATCGGCGAGCTCATCGCCGGCTCGCGGCGGGCCTACACCCACCTGCCCGAATCGATCCGCATGTTCCCGCTGCCCGATGAGCTCTCCGGCCTCCTGCGCGGCGTCGGCTTCAACCGGGTCGGCTATCGCCGCTTCACGAACGGCATCGCGGTCGCCCACGTAGCGGTCAAGTGAAACTGAACCGCCGGGAGTGCCGGTTCGTCAACAGCCCCTTGCGGCGGGCCATGCAGGCGCTTGTTGTGAGAGAGAAGAGTACTACCCTTCTCTCTATCAGAACCGCATCACCCGCCGCCTGGCCGCCCACCCGGAGCACGCCCGCTTCGACAGCCGCGACCCGCGAGAGGCCTTCGACCGGGTCGGGTTCCTTCTGCCGTGCGCCTTCGAGCTCAAGCGCATGGGCATCCTGGGCGTGGGCGTGAAGAAAACTGACGGACCCGAGCCATCGCAAGCATCCTTATGATATATCCACGCACCGACAAGGGCTCGCTGAGACAAACGGCCTGAATCGATAACTTTGAACTGCTAATCCCCATCCCTTTCTGCCCGAGTCAGGATGCGATAAAGGCACGGATGTGCATTAAAACTACGCGATCAGGTAAGAATCAAATAAACAAGATCCCCAATCCGCTGTTCAAAAAATGATGGCCGGGGCAGAGAATAAACTTGCTACCTGTTGCTTACGGTTATTATCTGTTTGAATTTCAGATACCACGAATCTTATTGACTGAATAGATTCCTTTACTGTAGTTGTTTTCCCAAAAAGACTTACAGATAAGAAGAGAAAGTAGAAGAAAATCCCTTTTTTATGTAAAGCCGATTTATCAGCCGTTGTGTCGACAAAATCGAAGGAGGTTATTAATGAAAAACATTCGAAACCACCTTGTCTTGGTTGTGTTGATTGCCCTTTCGATGCCTTTGTCCGTATCAGCCGATCCTTTGAAACTATTTGCGGCAGGAAGCTTGAAGGAGGCCCTTGGCGATGTAGCGGCCGCATACGAAAAAAATTATAAGACGAAAGTGACCACCAAATTCGGCCCCAGCGGGCTTTTGAGAAAGGCCATTGAAGAAGGTGAAAATCCCGATATTTTCGCCTCTGCGGATATGACGCACCCTGAAAAACTCGCTTCCAGCGGATGGGGAGGGCCCGTTGTGTTGTTCGTCCGAAACCAACTGTGTGCATTGGCTCAGCCTGATACATCCTTAACGGGTGAAAATTTCCTAAATACCCTTTTGGATAAAAACGTTAGAGTTGGGACCTCGACACCAAAAGCTGACCCGAGCGGAGACTATGCCTGGGAGCTGTTTAGAAGAGCCGATGTGATAAAGAAGGGGAGCTTTACGACGCTTTCTGAGAAGGCGCTTCAACTCACCGGCGGGCCGAACAGTCAAAAGGCACCCGAAGGCCGCAACCAATACGGTTGGGTAATGAGTGAGAAGAAGGCGGACGTTTTCCTCACATACTGCACCAATGCTGTATTAGCCAGGAAAGACTTGCCAGACCTTAAGGTTATCAAAATCCCTGAAAAGCTCTCTGTAGGGGCCGATTACGGTCTATTGGTAAGGAACGGAGCGCCGAACGAGGCGTGGAGGCTGGCTTTGTATATTCTGTCACCCGAGGGGCAGAAGATACTCAGCGCATATGGATTTGAAGCTGCAGCGAATCAGAAATAAGAGCAAAAACCAACTAAATGAAAGAGGGCCAAGCAGAAAGCGAGACTATTCAGCATCTCGCAGGCAGATTTTTCAATCTTCTTGGCCACTCCAACAGTTTGGATGGAGCAGGCTGAGCTGACGCGACCTTACTTCCCGTCGGGATTCTCGTCGTGGGTTTCTATAGGTTATAGAGCTATATGGGGTAGCGATATAATGTACGAGTTCGACGATGAACGTGAACTAATCCGTCCTTGAAATTATTCACCTTTATATAAAAGCGAGTTAAGCAATTTAATTCGAGGAGGTAAATATGAATATGTGGTGGCTAAAGTCGATCAGAGTTGTTGCAGTTGTGATGATGTTTGCGGGAGCTGCTTTCGCACAGGAAAAAGTTTTGTTGATGGCGACTACGACCAGCACGGAAGATACTGGGTTACTCAACGTGCTCGCTCCTGAGTTCAAAAAGGCGAGCGGCATAGATCTGCGTTGGACAGCTACAGGAACTGGGAAGGCTCTTAAGCTCGGCGAGAATTGCGACGTAGACGTACTCATGGTGCACGCTCCAGACGCTGAGATAAAATTTGTGGCCAACGGCTTCGGCCTTGATCGCCGCGAGATTATGTACAACGACTTTGTCATTATCGGCCCGGCAGCAGACCCGGCAGGGGTTAAAGGAAAGGGAGTTAAGGATTCCCTGCAAACTATCGCCACGAAAAAAGCCAATTTTGTCAGCCGTGGCGACAAATCCGGGACTCATATGATGGAACTGGACCTCTGGAAGGCGGCTGGCATTACGGTGCCCGAAAAGGAGGCGTGGTACGTTCAAGCCGGACAAGGTATGATTGCAACAATAACCATCGCCGCAGAGAAGAACGGTTACACGCTTACCGATCGAGGTACCTATATTAAATATGAGAACAACCTCGGCGGGAACCCGCCTCTAAAAATCCTGGTCGAGGGTGACCAGACACTACTCAACCAGTACAGCGTTATCGCCGTAAACCCAGGCAAGTGTCCAAATGCCAAAGTTGACCTGGCTAAGAGCTTTGCAGGCTGGATTGCTGGGGCCGACGGCCAGAAAGTGATACGGGATTTTAAATTGATGGGGAAACCGCTCTTCACCCCGAACGCCAAATAGAATAATTCCCTCAGGAAGGTACGCTTATCCAAAGCTTAAGAGACTGGAAAACATGATCGGATCGTCGGTGGTGGGCCAGGTTGACATGATTGTCAGCCACGAGCTTTTTGCCATCCTTTTATCTTGAACGATCCCAATGATGCGGCCATTCCTATCAGCCGTGAGCTTCGCCCATGATGAACTATGGATACCGTAAGGGCTATTTCACCAGTCCTGATTCGATGGTTGCAGCATTTTAGAACCAAGGATTGGAGCACGGCATCCATCTTCTTCCTATGACTTGACCAACGGGTTCTAACAAATGAAATTATTCGTGGGTTTTGACGACACCGATAACGTAAGTTCGGATTACGGTACAGGGAAAGTCGCCCGATGGTTTGCTAACGGATTGCCGGATGGCTGCCAAGTTTGGGGGGTCGTGCGGCAACAGCTCTTGGTGGACGACGCAATACCCTACACCTCGCATAATAGCGCTGCCTGTATTGTTATTGAAGCCTCTCGTAACGGCAGGCTCATTGATGAGGTGACGGAGCACGCGGCCAACCATATAAGACGGCATGCGGCTGAAGGAAGCGATCCGGGAGTGTGCGTTGCAGCAGAGGGCCATCCGCGAATGCCCGATATCACGGAATTCGGGCTAGCCTGCACGCGACAGGTCGTGACCAAAGAGGATGCTCGAAGGGTTGGAACAGGAATCTACCTCTCAGGGCATGGCGGGACAAACGACGGCGTGATTGGCGCACTGGCAGCGGTCGGCTTGACGGCAGGAGGCTGGTACGGCCGTTTTATCGAATTAGGTGATTTGCGTCGGATGCCCATGGAGGTATGTGTAGCTGACATCGAAGCCGCGGGCATGCGCGTTATCTCCATGGATCGGGACGCTAATGTGCCCCACCCTGACGACCGGGTGTTGACAAAGGGGTGGGTACGGCCGCGCTTGTTAGCCGGACAGCCTGTTTTGACGTTGGTTAGTAAGGACCACGGAATCTGGGAAACAATGGGCGGCCGCAGGGGACGTAAGGCGGCCAAGCAAGCAGACTCGGATGATTCAGCTCATTCTCGCTTGCTGACTTTGCGGTAGGCCCTGATGAAATTCGTTAGCTTCAACGCCTGATTCTCCATGTATCCAACCCATAACGAGAGTGCTTCTTTGCCCTCCGGTGTTAAATCATAAACCCGCTTAGCCGGGCCGGTGCCTTCGGTCCTCCATGTTGATGCCACCAGTCCACCAGCTTCAAGGTCGCGCAGGTGTCGGTAGATCATGCCGGGTGGTGCGTGCCCTTCAACAAACCCGAACTCTTGAATCGTTTGGATAATTTCGTAACCGTAGGAAGGTTTTCGGCGGATACTCATCAGAATCGACGGTTGGATGTACCGCTCGGACTTGCCAGACCCGGCACGATGTTTTGAGGGGGCCGCAGCATTTTTACTTGACATATATCCTCCACGGATATATCTAATGTAAGAATCTATTCGATTTAGATTCTATACCACTTTAGGAGGACGAGCAATGGCTATCAAGATTTTCGTTCGTGAGCGGCGAAAGGTCGAAAAGGGCGAAAAGAAGCCACGGTTTCGAGTCGTGGGTGTGAGCGGCCGCGAACTCAAAATATACGCGGACCACTTCCGAAAGAAGGAACTCGAACAGATAGCGCACGAAACCGGCGCTGAAATTATCTGGCTTGAAGCACCCAAAGGTGAAGGGAAGGGCAAAGCCAAGTCAGAAGCGTAATCGACCTATTTGTGAATAATTGTACCGACGTGCTTACCGTCCAGAGCATCCCAGATGTGCTCAGGATGGTGAAGTGCGTCGATTATTTGGAATTCCTTCAAGCATTTAGCACGCTGTAGCAATGTTAGCACCGGTCGCTCTACGATGAGGTCGTCAAGATCCCTTTTCAGGAGCGCAGCAGCCGAAATGCGACCAAAGAACTTAAGGCTCTTTCGCTTGGAGGCAGGCACTTTTTTAGGGTCTTGATCGAAAAGACCCTTTTCGTCTTTCAGGTAAATAAGGCTCCGCGCTCCGATATTCTCAGCCAG
The DNA here is from genome assembly GCA_041310825.1 of Desulfobacteraceae bacterium. Classification (GTDB taxonomy): domain Bacteria; phylum Desulfobacterota; class Desulfobacteria; order Desulfobacterales; family SpSt-501; genus SpSt-501. The sequence continues at coordinate 12,684 of JBFYWX010000326.1, forward strand.
AAGGAACGCACCGCAGTCGGTGCGATGTGGCGGAATCGAGCCGAACTCCGGCGGATGCTCGAAGAGGCCGTAGGGTGGTATACCATATGTTATCGGAAGGTAGCCCAGCTGACAGAACATCGTGAGTTGTTCCAGATTGTCACCGTGACCGATTTTCACCCCGCCTTTCTTGGATAGCAGCACAGCCAACATTTCCGCATTTTGCCAAGACACTTTATCCCCGAGCTTTGATAAAACCCCTGGGGGCATCCCGAGGTCAACGCCGATGCTGTAGACGTGCCGTGCCCGGCTACCGCCTCCCGTCATCAAAAGAATCTTGTATTTGTCTTTGGCTGCGATGAGTACGTCCAAAATCGGAAAGAGCGCCTTTGCCCCTCGATCCATAATGCTCTGCCCCCCGATTTTGATGATGTTGATGTCGGGGTGCATTCGGAAGTATTCCTTCGCCTCGGTTTTCGACAGTAGCTTTTTGCTCACAAGCGATTCGCCCATTAAATGAGATTCAACGTGTAATCTGCCAGTTTTGCCCTTCTCTTTAATCAGCTTCGGCATGAAATTCCTCCTCCGGGAACGTTGTTGTGTTACGCTATATGCGGTGGCTTTTACCCGTTGTCAAGTAATGTTTCAAACACTGCATCAGGACTTTTGAAAAATCAGTAAACCTTGTCACTTTTGGTCATTTCTGGTTGGTATTTTAGATACCGACAATCCGATTGACTGCGTAAATTTATTGGCATAGCATCGCTTAAAAATCGAAGCAGGAGAGAGGAGATCTTCAATCATGGCTTTCAGGAAAGCAGGACCTATTCTGGCTCTCGTGGTAGTGCTCCTATTCTCCATTTGTAACAGCAATGCACAGACCAACTGCACCGAGACTTATGGTAGTGGCCCCAACCGATTCAGCCTGGCAACCGGAAGCCCTGGAGAGCTGGGGCTTCTGAAGGCCATGGGGGATACGTTTGCCAAGAAGGAGAACGCAACGTTGTGCTGGGTTAAAGCTGGCACCGGCGAGTCACTGAAGTTGCTCAAGGAAAAAAAGGTAGACATGATCATGGTGCATGCTCCGGATGCTGAAAAGAAAGCGGTTGCTGACGGATGGGCCATTCGCCGCCACCTGATCGGGTCAAACGAGTTTTACCTGGTCGGTCCGCCGGATGACCCGGCCTCAATCAGCAACGCTAAAACGGTGGTTGAGGCGTATCAGCGAATCGCAAACGGAAAGTTCAAGTTTTTCTCACGGGGGGATAATTCGGGTACCCACAAAAAGGAAATGGATATTTGGGGTAAGGCCGGTATTAATCCTGGAGGCGATTGGTATATCGTTACCAAGGACTTTATGATGGCTACCCTGAAGCGCGCCAATGCCGAAAAGGGCTACTTCATGACCGACAGCAGTACTTGGGTCAGCGCTCGCAAGGAAATAAAAACGCTCAAAGTCCTGTTTAAGGGTGATGTGTTCCTTGTAAATACTTACCATACCATGTTGCAGCCAGCTGGAGTCACTCCGGGCCAGGCAATAGCCTCCCGCTTCATCGACTTCGTGGTGTCTTCCGATGGTCAAACATTGATACGTACTTTCGGTGCCGATCTCTACGGTGAGGGCATATACAACGACGCGGAGTACGCAAAAAAGTTTGACCGCTGAACCTCTGGTGTCCCACCAGCGCAGTTAAAAGGTTGGAACGTCATGTTTGTGGCCGTTTTTCTTTTCACAGTCCTCGTCATTTACTTGGTCGAAGTGAGGTTCGGCTCTTCTGCTGGTGTCTACAATTCAGAGATTAACTTTGATCAGCATTTTGCGAACTCCTATAAATTATCCCTGAAGCAGTTCGCTTTGGTGGTCTTACCTATTTTGACGGTTGGGTGCCTGTACCTTCTCAGCTGGCAGTGATTTGAAGCGCTCCTGCGTTATCCGCAACAAATTGTTGGCCAGAATTGATGACCGGCCCTTTAACGCCAATTCGTTTTTCAGTCGACGTTGATCACCACCGAAAATGCATTAAAAACTGCCCAGACCGTATCGCCTTCTTTAATATCTATCACTTTGCGGCTTTTTTCGGTCAGGATTGAACAAAGATCAGTATTCTCAGAAATTCGGACAACGATTTCAGAGTTGATCTTGCCCTTAGAAATTCTAAGGACCGATCCCAAGAATTGGTTTTCTGCCGTGCATTTCGGGGCTTCCATTCCCTTGTAGAGTACAACCCAGGGTGCCTTGACCTCAGCCCCGATCAGACTTCCCTGTTTCAAGCCAAGCTGCTTCAGACTGTGCATCGTTATTACCGATAAGATCCGGTGCCCTTCAATCGAAGCTAATTCGATGCTCGCCTGCACGTTTCCGATGTGCACCTTTTCGACCTTTCCAAAAAACCGGTTGCGGGCGCTTGTCCTTCGCCGCGACTCTTTTTCCATATGGAATCGTTCGATCCGGCGGATGTCTTCCTCTGAGAACTTTACATAGGACGCAGCCAAATTAGGCGTCGAATGCCCCAAAATTCTCTGTACCACTGGAAGCGGCACATTGCTCTGCATCAACTCGACCGCCCTTGATTTACGAATGGCTTCAGGAGTTCCCAACTCACGTGGTATGCCGGTCGCATCGGCACATTCGTAAAATTTGCGCCGGACATGGGCAGAATCGACCTTAAAAATTTCGTCTGATGAATTCTGAGATAACAGTTGATCCATGGCCAATTTCATTTCGTTAGAGAGCTGTTCCGGTATTTGTACGTATCTGCCCCCGTCTTGCCCCTCTTTTCGAAAGCGCACTCGATGGCCCTTCAGGTCGATGTCTACTTGGCTCAGAGTCAGAACTTCGTTCAGCCGTGCACCCGTGTACCGAATTATCAAAAATACTATGAGAATACGCAGGCGTGACAGCTGGCGCTTTCCACTGGATGGAGAGATAGCCCATGAACGGAAGGATTGTTCCAGCTTTTCAAGTTGAACCAAATCAAGAGTATTTTCTGAATGTGCAGACAAAATGGAACCGTGGCTGGTTGGCAAAATCATAAGCGGGTATTCCTTTCCTCGTCGGGGCTGGCTGGTCTGCCTTTTATAAGATTTGTCTTGACACTGGCCGCTTGGGAGGGATATTTTTTAATATGAACATGAATTTTATATTAACCATGTCATATGTCAACAGAGATTTTACCTCCAGATGGGAAGGCGTATATGAAAAACAAAGGGGCTGCTGCAACCAATGCACCTGCAAAAAATGCCGATGATCCAAGAGCTATAACCTCGGACAAGACCGCGTTAAAGGAAAACCTCCGCTTTGACAGAGTCGAGTTGGCGGGTTCATTCGGAGACCTCGGCACGTTACTGCCGATTGTCGTGGGCATGATTTTGATCAACAACCTGAGCCCCACAACGGTTTTCCTCGCCTTCGGTCTTTTCTACTTGATCACCGGATTCTACTTCAGACTGCCGGTCCCAGTCCAGCCGCTGAAGGCGGTCGGAGCAATCGCCATTGCTTTTCCAAACCAGATCACCGAGTCGGTAATTGGGGCTTCGGGTTTGATTTTTGGCGCACTTTTGTTGCTGTTCTCACTGACAGGGCTCGTCGACAAGCTGGCCAAGCTATTCACCCAACCAGTAGTTCGGGGAATCCAACTCGCCCTCGGTCTTGTGTTCCTGCGAAAAGGCGTCGAGCTGATAGTAGACAAAAACCTTTTCCTGTCCGGGGTTCCAGGCATGTTCCCGGATTCTTACGTGAATCTGATTATGGGACTGGTTGTATTCGCGATGGTGTTGCTGCTGTTGGATAACAAAAAGCTGCCTGCGGCCATTGCTGCTGTAGTGGTAGGGATTGTCGCAGGGTTTGCCTTGGGTGGTCTTGGAAATCGGAGCATCGAGATCGGCCCGACCGAAGTCAGGTTGATGTCTTTTTCATTAAATGATCTCTGGGTCGCATTTATCATGCTGATCCTTCCTCAGATCCCGCTCACCATCGGAAACGCGTGCGTTGGAACAGCAGATACCTGCTCGACCCTTTTCCAGGGGAACCCGCTTCTGTCTAAAA
>JBFYWX010000335.1:0-4675 GCA_041310825.1 Desulfobacteraceae bacterium
AAAAATCAAAAATAACCGATCATGTTTCCGGAGCCTCGCTGGAGTCCTTTACAAAACAGTGTGGGGTACCCATCGGCCGACTGCGGGCCTCTTCAGCGAAGCGAGGATGAGTTTGTAATGGCAACTCCTAAACTGTAATCGCCGCGGAAAAGGCGCGGATTTGGATTTGGGCATTAAAAATTGTCATATCAGAAAGATAAGAACTTTCAGGGTGGGTGGCATCTAAATTGCAAAGGGAAAAGCCGCAACAAAGAAAAAAGGATTGACACAGTCTCCACCGTCAGGCTAAAAAGCAGCCTCAAAACGCAACCTGACGATAGTCCCGGTTTTCTCGCGACGGGACCAGGACACCGGTTGCTGAAACCACCTGACGGCTAAGTGAGGCCGAGTTTATTCGGAGGGTGTGCGGCGCAAGAAAGCAAGTGCGCCAGATCGGGACGATACGTTGTCCGCGCAGAGGTTGAGACCATTGCAACACACGCATCACGCATCGCCGAACAACCTTAACTCCACCCCGGCCCAGGGGTTCCCGGGCGGCAGAGGCCTTTCCATGGTTCTCTGCCTCTTCCTTTTATTATGGGCGGCGGATCTTCGTGCTACCCAGCCGCCCCCGGCCACAACCAAACCGGCTGCGGCTGTCGCTGCCAAAACCACTCCCCCTGCATCCCAGGCTAAAGTCAAATCACCCCCCAAGGCGAAGAAAGCCAAACCATCCCGGCCGCCGCTGGTCTTGGCCAAAACCAAGGCCAAGGCGGAAGCCATCACGCAGGAAATTTCCCCGAGCCTGCCTGAAAATCTTGAAGAGGAGATCACCAAATTTTTCGGGCTCCGTTATCGCTTCGGTGGGAACGGACAAGGGGGCATCGACTGCTCGGCCTTGGTCCAGAAGGTCTATTCAGAAGCCTTTGGAGTGGAATTGCCGCGCAGTTCCTGGTTCCAGAGCCAGGTGAGCGAGTTCGAATCAGTTCCCAAAGACGAGCTCAAGCCCGGCGACTTGGTGTTCTTCGGCAACAAGCGCAAACGGGTCGACCACGTCGGCATGTACCTCTCGGGCGGCTATTTTCTGCACGCCGCACGCTCCGAGGGGGTCACCATCTCTCGCCTCGACCACAACCACTGGAAAGCGCGCTTCATGTTCTCAAAGCGCTACCGCGGCCTGGACCTCGAAGAGGAGCAGGAAAGAGTTTTTGATCTCGAAAACGAGCTGGCCCGTGAGTCGGCGGCTTTCGCCTTCTCCGGTCTCCATGCCGGTGGGCTTCTGAGCTCGATGGACACCGGGATCAGCTTGAACGATTCCCTGGAGTTGATTCTCAGCGGCTATTTTCTCGACTTGCTTTCCGACGGGCCGACGGCAGAGGAAGGCTCGGTCTTCGCCGATCATGCACCGATCGAATCCAAGCCGCCCGAGGGCGGATTTCGCCTGGCGGCCTTGCTGAACCCTCTGGAGTGGTTCGGCGTCAGCCCTTCAATCAGCGCGGCCGAACACTCAAGACCGAAAGATTCTATTCAGACGGACGAGCCTCGACAGAAAATCGGCCTTGAAACCTGGATGATCCTGCCATCCTCGAAGGTGGCTGTCTTCATGGCCGCCCATGTCGACAACCAGGACAACCTGTTGGTCAACCCCACCGCGATCTCCCCGGACTGGCAGTCCTTGGACGTCGCCCTGGGGCTGCACTACAAACTCTCCGACGCTCTTCGGTTCTCCTTGTACAGCACCCACGCCTATCTCCCCGAGTCAAGCCTCTCCCCGGAGGAGTCCGGTCGCTCCAAGTTCATCATGGAAGACGTGGGATTCAATTTGAACATCCGTTTTTAGCAGGCATCAAAAAACAGCGCATAGGAGCCTGATGCGGGCCTGTGCCGTTTTCGGCAATGCCCGCATCTTCTCCGGCGCCTTACAGCCGCTTTGGGGTCCGTTCCGCTTTATCATCCCCGCACTCCCGATTCGTTGCCGCGCACGGGGCCGCCCCGAGTCCGATTCACTCCTCAAACCGGTTGACCCGTCATCGAGATCGTTATAGGGATTGGGAGCCGACGGATGGGAAGCTCCGAAGGGTTCATCCGGAAATGGCGGATTGCGGCCCAGGCCAAGGCCACAGCAATGTCGCAGCCGCAGGCGGTGTGCGACCCCGCCGCGGATTGCGACGAGCGAGAACGCCGGCACGGGTTGAAAGATGCCGTTTATGGAGGGACCCTCCTAAAGCTCGGCCGTAAGTTTCGACCAACCAATCCGCTCACCGAGGGGGAGGCGTGGAGCAGCACGAATTTTTGAAAAGGTTCTCCATCCCGGAATTCCAGTATCGACAGACGGGTTTTGCCTGGAGCCGCCTGGCGGCCATCCGGGCGGATTATGAAAAAACGATCCCCGAGCTCGGCCTCGACGCCCGCTATGTGGCCGAACGCCTGAGACCGGTAGAAACCGTCCACGCCGTCAAGACGCGGATCAAATCCCCCGATCATCTCATCGAAAAGATTATCCGGGTCAAGCTCGCCGCCCTCGCTTTGACGCTCGACCTCGGCAACTACGATCAGGTAGTAACCGATTTAGTGGGCGTGCGCGCCCTGCATCTTTTCAAGGAGGACTGGACGCGGATCCACGACTTCATCCTGCAGACCTGGGAACTCAAGGAGCCGCCGGTGGCCAACATCCACCCAGAAGACTCCCCCGCGGTCATCGCAGCCTTTCAGGGCCGGCGCTGCGCGGTCAACAAGCATCCCTGGGGATACCGCTCGGTCCACTACCTGATCGCCTTCGAGCGCTCCAAGGACAAAACGCTTCCGGTCGAAATCCAGGTGCGTACCCTCCTGGAGGAGGCCTGGAGCGAAATCGACCATTACGTGCGTTACTCCCACCCCGGCGATGCCGCCAACTTGGCCCTCCACCTGGCCGAATTGAACCGCCTCACCGCGCGCGCCGACGAGGTCAGCTCCGTCATCCGCCGGTTGAAGAACAACTCCTAACCGCATCCGTGCCGCTGAGCGTTTGATCCCGCACCGGCTGGCCCTTTTAATATAGATAAAATCTATGCTTTTGAGGCCCGGGATCAAATCAAACGATTTGATCCCGGGTTTCTCATCGGGTAGATTCCCTCCACCTGTTACCCAATACCCACCCCTTTCTATAGGGCCGAACTCTCATGATGGTTGGCGACTTTTTGCTTATACGCATATACCCCGGCTTCACCTGAGCGGGTGCATCAGACGCGATCCGGGTGAGCTGCGCAAAGGATCAGGCCGGGGGATTCACTTGCCTTCCAGAGTAGTTTCCGTATCTCCGCATCTCCCGGCCCGAATCCGCATCTGAAGCAGCCCCGAAGTTGAGGGGTCGCTATTTTCAGCGTCTATCTGAAGAACTGCAGGGAGATTTATTCCAGTGCTCGATGTCAGCGATGCCGCGCGTGAGCAGTTTGCCAAAGGGCATATTCCGGGCTCGATCGAGACGAACGCCTACCCAGTGGACACCGACGAGCAGCGGGCGCGGCTGGCCAAGGTGCTGTCGCAGATCCAGGCGTCCAAGGAAGACGCCATTATCCTGTGCCCCCGCGGTGGGGGCGGCGCTAAGAAAACCGTCGATTTCTATAAGTCCAAGGAGGAGGATGAAGAGCTATGGCAGCGATCAAGAACGTTCTGGCCACACGGTGGGGAATTATCGGCGTCGGGGTTTTCATCGGGGTGTTCGCGGCGTTGCTCCAGAAATGGGGCAACCCGGCCAACATGGGGATCTGTGTCGCCTGTTTCGATCGCGACATCGCGGGGGCGCTGGGGCTGCACCGGGCGGCGGTGGTGCAGTACATGCGGCCCGAGATCATCGGATTTGTCCTGGGCTCCTTGATCGCCGCCTATGCCTTCAAGGAATTCCGCCCGCGCACCGGCTCGGCACCCATCGTGCGCTTCATCCTGGGGGTCTTCGCCATGATCGGGGCGCTGGTGTTTTTGGGCTGCCCCTGGCGGGCCTTGCTGCGACTGGCCGGCGGCGACGGAAACGCCATTTTCGGCTTGGCCGGATTGATCGCCGGTATCTGGATCGGGACGTTTTTCCTGAAAGCCGGTTATAACCTGGGCCGTTCAAATGCCGCCTACCCATCCGTCGGGTGGCTGATGCCCCTGGTCATGGCCGGATTTTTGGTCCTCATGCTGGTGTTTCCGCAAATTCCCGATCAGCCCCAGAGCGGAGTGCTCTTTTACAGTGTGAAGGGCCCCGGTTCGATGCATGCCCCGCTAGCCGTCTCGCTGGTCATCGGTCTGGCCATCGGGTTTTTGGCGCAGCGCAGCCGGTTTTGCACCATGGGCGCTTTTCGCGATCTGATCCTTTTCAAACAGATCCACCTCTTCACGGGACTGTTGGCGCTTCTGGTGGCGGCCTTCGTGATGAACCTGATCCTGGGCCAATTCAACCCCGGCTTTGCCAAGCAGCCGGTTTCTCACACCATGGGGATTTGGAACTTCCTGGGCATGACGGTTGCGGGCCTCGCCTTCGCGCTGGCCGGCGGGTGCCCCGGGCGGCAGTTGTTCCTGGCGGGCGAAGGCGACGGGGATGCCGCCGTTTTCGTCATCGGGATGATCGTCGGCGCCGGGATCTCGCACAACTTCGGCATGGCCAGCTCGCCGGACGGCATCGGGCCGCATGGGATCGCCGCCGTGGTGGTCGGGCTTGTCGTTTGTCTCTTCATCG
>JBFYWX010000369.1:0-4111 GCA_041310825.1 Desulfobacteraceae bacterium
AGCAGGCCGCCGGCTCCTCCTGCGGCGGCTGCCACGCCGCAAGCTGCGCCGGGTGCAAGCACTGATGGCAGAACCGGTTGTCATCGGGACCCGGGGCAGCCCCCTTGCCCTGTGGCAGGCCGAATGGGTGAAGGCCGCCCTGCAGCGACAGTTCCCCGCGACACCCGTCGAGCTGAAAATCATCAAGACCCAGGGCGATAAAATCCTCGATGTGCCGCTCGCCAAGGTAGGCGGCAAGGGGCTCTTCGTGAAGGAGATCGAGGAGGCCCTGCAGGCCGGGCGGGTGGACCTCGCGGTGCACAGCATGAAGGACATGCCGGCGGAGGTGCCGGAGGGGCTGGCCATCGGCGCCGTTCCCGAGCGGGAAGATCCCTCGGACGTTCTGATCTCCCGCGACGGCCGCCGCCTCGCGGAGCTTGTGCCCGGCAGCCTCATCGGCACGAGCAGCCTGCGCCGGGCGGCGCAGCTCCTGCACCACCGCCCCGATCTCAAGATCGCGCCCCTGCGGGGAAACATAGACACCCGCCTGCGCAAGCTCCACAGCGCAGGTTTGGACGCCGTAGTGCTTGCCGCCGCCGGGGTGCGCCGGCTCGGGCTCGCGCAGCGCATCAGCGAGCACCTGGATGCGGAGCTGATGCTTCCGGCCGTCGGCCAGGGCGCCTTGTGCATCGAGATCCGACGGCGGGACCCCCGCATCGCACCCATAGTCGCCGCTCTCGACCACCCCGCCACCCACACGGCAGTGACCGGTGAGCGTGCTTTTCTGCAGCGCATAGAGGGCGGCTGCCAGGTGCCGATCGCCGGCTACGGCACCGTCGCGGCGGGACGGTTTCAAATGACCGGCCTGGTCGCCGAGGTCGACGGCAGCGCCCTGATCCGCCACCGCCTCGCCGGACCGGCCAACGCCGCAGCCGTGCTCGGCATCGAGCTGGCCGAGGTGCTGCTCGGCCGGGGGGCGGACCGCCTTCTCGCCAAACTCACAGCCACCGACGCATGACATGAAATCACCGATCGTCTATCTGGTTGGAGCCGGCCCCGGAGACCCCGGGCTCATCACCGTCAAGGGCCTCGAGTGCATCGCAACCGCCGAGGTCCTGATCTACGACTATCTCGCATCCCCGGCCCTGCTCCGGCACGCCGCGGCCGGCGCCGAGCTGATCTACGTCGGCAAAAAAGGCGGGGACCATACCCTGCCCCAGGAGGAGATCAACGCCCTCATCGTGCGCAAGGCGCGCGAGGGCAAAGTGGTCACGCGCCTGAAGGGCGGGGACCCATTCGTTTTCGGCCGCGGCGGCGAGGAAGCGGAAGTGCTCGTCGAGGCCGGCATCGCCTTCGAGGTCGTGCCCGGGGTGACATCGGCCGTGGCGGCCCCGGCCTATGCCGGCATCCCTCTCAGCCACCGGCGGCTCACGGCGACCATCGCCTTCGTGACCGGCCACGAGGACCCGACCAAGGAGAGCTCGACCATCGACTGGCCGGCCCTGGCCCGGGGCATCGGGACCCTGGTCTTTTTCATGGGGGTGAAGAACCTGCCGCACATCGTACGCGAACTTACGCAGAACGGCCGCCGGCCCGAGACTCCGGTCGCCCTCGTGCGCTGGGGCACCACCCCCGCCCAGGTCACGGTGAGCGGCACGTTGGCCGACATCGTCGCGAAGGTTCAGGAAGCCGGCCTCACAGCGCCGGCCATCATTGTCGTGGGCGAGGTCGTCGCCCTTCGGCAGCGCCTCAACTGGTTCGAACGCCGCCCGCTCCTCGGCCGGCGCATCGTCGTGACCCGCTCGCGCGAGCAGGCCAGCGATCTCGTGCGGGCGCTGACGGACCTGGGCGCGGAGTGCCTGGAATTCCCCACCATCGCGGTGGCTCCCCCGGACGATATCGGCCCGCTCGATGCCGCCCTCGCGAAGATCGCCGGATACGATTGGGTCGTCTTCACCAGCGTCAACGGGGTGAGCGCCTTCTTCGAGCGCCTCTTTCACCTCGGCCTGGACGTGCGGGCGCTGGGGCGCATCCAGACCGCGGCCATCGGCCCGGCCACCGCCGCGCGCCTGAAGGCCTTCGGGTTGGCAAGCGACCTCGTGCCTGAAACCTACGTGGCCGAAGCGGTCATCGCCGCCTTCGGCCGGCACGACGTCCGCGGCCGGCGCATCCTCTTGCCGCGCGCCCAGGAAGCGCGGCCGATTCTGCCGGCTGAGCTTTCCGCCATGGGGGCCGTGGTCCACGAGGTGCCCGCCTACAAGACCCGCCAGGCCGCGGCCGACGCCGGGCAGCTGATCGAGCTCCTGGAGAGCCGCAACGTCGATCTCCTTACCTTCACGAGCTCCTCGACGGTCAAAAACTTCAAGGCCCTGCTGCCCGCCGAACGTTTTGCCGGGCTTGTCGCCGGCCTGCCGGCCGTCTGCATCGGGCCGGTCACGGCCGACACCGCACGGCAGTCGGGGTTTGCGGTCGCGAGCGTCGCCGCAGCGTACACCATCCCCGGGCTCTGCGCCGCCATCCAGGCCTATTTCGAGCGGCTCAAGGCACGGAGCGCTTGAAGCGTTTTTGCGGCGGGGATGCAGCCACAGGGAGGCATCAGCCTGAATAGCCCTGAAATCATCCTGTGGCACTTGACCGGACCGCCTCGACAAAAGAGATCCCCCCTCCCCCGACCCCTCCCACGAGGGGAGGGGAGATGGGGTCAGGGCGAAATTGGGCGTCGGACGCACGTCATCGGAGCCGGGTGTCGCCGGAGTTGAAATGGGGCCGCACCTGGTGTAGAGATGGCAAAGCGTGACCGTCACGCAACTTAAAGGGAGACGCCGGATGGACATCGCTCAGCAGGAGAAAAACGGGGTGGTCTGCATTAAACTCACCGGGCGCCTGGATGCGGATTCGGCGCCCGCCGCCGAGGCGGCCGTCAAGGAGCTGATGCAGCAGGGCCAGACCCGGGTGCTCTTCGACCTGAGCGAACTCGACTACATCAGCAGCGCCGGCCTGCGGGTCATCCTGTTGACCGTCAAGGGGCTTCAGGGCCAAAAGGGCAAGGTGGTCCTTAGCGCGCTCAGGCCTTACGTGCGCGAGATCTTCGATGTGAGCAACTTCTCCTCGATCATTCCCATCACCGACACCGTGGAGGCCGGGCTGCAACAGTTCTGACGCCTTTGCCCGGCGGGATCCGAAGATGACCCAGCAACCGCCCACCCGCCTGATCGACCCCTGCAACCGGCACTTGAACTACCTGCGGGTTTCGATCACGGATCGCTGCAACCTGGCCTGCGCCTATTGCCTGCCGCAGGAGTCGGTCCCGCGGCTAGCCCATGAGAACATTCTGCGCTATGAGGAGACCCTGCGGATCGTACGCGTGGGCGCGCAGCTGGGCATCACCAAGGTCCGCGTGACGGGCGGGGAGCCGTTGGTGCGCAAGGGTGTTTACGAATTCCTCGCCCGGCTCCGCAAAATGCCCGACCTGCGCGACATTTCCCTCACCACCAACGGCGTCCTGCTCAAGCAGAACCTCGGGCGCATCCGCGAGGCCGGCATCACGCGCCTCAACATCAGCCTGGACACCCTCCGGCCCGAGCGCTACCGGTCGATCACCGGCATGGATTTTTTCGAGCAGGTCTGGGAAGGGATTCTCGCGGCCCAGGCCGCGGGCTTCCACCCCATCAAGCTCAATGCCGTTGCGATCGAGGGGGTCAACGACGATGAACTGGTGGACCTCGCGCGCCTCTCCCTCGAGCACCCCTTCCACGTACGCTTCATCGAATTCATGCCGATCGGCCGGTCGCAGTTCGCCGGCAAACCGACCCTTTTGGTCCCCGAGATCATGCAGCGACTCGCCGCCTTGGGCCCCCTCATTCCCGTGCCGCGCTCCGAGCTCGACGGGCCGGCCCGCCGCTACCGCCTCGAGGGCGCCCGCGGGGAGATCGGCTTCATCTCGGCCATCAGCCGGCATTTCTGCGACCGCTGCAACCGCCTGCGGCTCACCGCCAGCGGACAGCTGAGGCCCTGCCTGCTCTCCGATGTCCAGGTCGACCTTAAAAGCCCGATCCGCCGGGGCTGCAACGACGAGGAGCTCTCCGAGCTCTTCTTCCAGGCGATCCGGCACAAGCCGTCGGACCACAACCTC
>JBFYWX010000485.1:0-3427 GCA_041310825.1 Desulfobacteraceae bacterium
AAGTCCGGCGCTCTATCCAACTGAGCTACGGGCGCCAAAAATGGGGTGAGTGATGGGAATTGAACCCACGACAACCGGGGCCACAACCCGGTGCTCTGCCAACTGAGCTACACCCACCGCACGTCGTTAGTCCATGTGACCGCTTGATTAAATACCAAATCGTGATTGCAAGATCAAGGGAAAAGCGGGTCTCAAAGCGCCTTGGGTGAAACCTCGCCCGGTGGGTATCGGCCGCCGCTAAAAACGCGGGTTGAAAGTCGGCGCAATTTTGAATAGAAAGAGGTCCGATGCCTTCTTGCCGCAGGAGCCGCCGTATGAACCAGTTCTATATCTTTCTCATCCGCGCCGTAGTCGGGTTCGCCATCGCCTTCATCATCACCCGTCTGTTCCGCGGGGATGCGGGCATCGCCTACGTCATCGGGCTCGCGATCATCCTGGTGGGGCTTTCCTATTTCGCGGGGTATCTGCGCCAGCGCCGGAAACCGTGAGGGATCGGTGGCCGCAGGGCAGGAGCCGCCTTGAAACCGGCGAATCCTAGCGGCAACCAGCCGTTGCCGTAGGCTGCGGCGGTCAGGGGATACCGCTGCCGCAAGACTGCCTTAACTTAGTTCCGAGTGAGGCATCCGCCCAAGGGAGGGATCCCCAAATAGCGAATCCAGTCATGGAGGGTCTCATAACTGTCAGGACATTGCCTGAAAATCCCTCCTAACCTCCCTTTGCCAAAGGGACAAATCCCTCCCGGCCTCCCTTTTTCAAAGGGAGGGGAAACCCCTCTTTGGCAAAGAGGGGCAAGGGGAGATTTTACGAACCATGTCTATTCAATTTCGAGACGATCAATATCTGTCGAAGGACGCCCGTTATTTTGCAGGCAGAGCCGGATAAACAGATCGATGAGGCGGTCGGGATAGAAAAATTCAATATAATTGTATATTTTAACGGTCTCGATTCGCGATACCGGCGGCGAGAGGACTATATGGCAATATGGGATGTCCCTTTATTCCCGCAGCGCCACTATGCCTGAAAGCAAGTTCATTTCGACCTTGCCCGCCACCCCGTAAACCCGCCGCTGTCGGGCTCTCGGTAAACCACCAGCCAGGGGAGATCCCCGCGCCGCACCTGTTTCAGCAGGTGCGCCTGGTAGCGGTGCTTCACGCAGCGGCGCCGCAGCCGCTCCCACCAGGGCCACGCAACCCGATTGCGCGCCGCCTCCTGCTGAGTCAGCTGGGCCGGTTCGCCGATCAGGCAGATGCCTCCCGCGATCGGCAGCTCCGGCATGCGGCGCAGATCGTCGCGGCGGTTTCAAGGCGGCGAAGACCTCGGCCAGAAAGGCCGCCATCGCCCCCTGAACCTCGGCCTCGCCCGGCCAGGCAACGAGATCTCCCCCACCGGTTGCGTCCAGTTTACGGAATGCCTTGCAGGTCAAGAGGCGAAATCCTCCCGGCCCCCGTTTCCAAAGGGGGAGAGTTAGAACTGATTCCGTAGCCCCGTCTAACGGCTGGGGGCGGCGTTTCAGGTCTCTCGAACGTGCTCACAACCTGTTGAGGTTGCTGCGCTTTCGATTCAACCTGCGCCTTGCCCGCAACCGTGATCCAAGGTTATGAAACTAGTTCTAGTCAAAAAGAAAGAGGAGTGGGGGATGAGAACAAGCTTCCCAACCCGGACATCAGCGCCATATTTCGGTCCCGGTCAGTGAGCGGTGCGCTGCTGGGCGGGGTGCAGGGTGACGGACTCGCTATCCGAAAGGCGGGGGGGCGGGGTTTGCGGGCGCTCGTAGCTCCAGACCAGGCCAGTACGGGTGCCGCTGCCGGGCAGGCGGGCGTAGAGGCTGCCGTTCAGTTGGGTCGTATCGATCAGGAACTTTCTGAATTGCCGGTAGAGCGCGTGATCGATGCGGAGAACCGGGGCTTGCTTCCAAAAGCGATCGAGCGGCTCCTGATAGGTCAGGCCATCGACGTCGTAGACGGCCCCGGCCGCAGACCTTCACCGGTTTGCCGTGAAAAAGGGAGGAAAACCCCACGGTGCTGTTGATGACCACCGTGCCGATCGTATGCCGCAGAAGGCTGGGCAGGTGCAGGTCGTGGACGTAGATCACCCGGTCTCCCAGCCCCCGCTCCCGGGCGAGGTTCCGCAGGAAGCGGGTGTAGTCCGTGTAGGCGCGGTCCATGGGGTGGTGCTTGAGTACGAGCCGCGTGTTCGGGGGCGCATGCTCCGCAAACGAGTGCACCACCATTTCAATGAAGGCGCGGACCGATTCGAAATCCGAGTGGGCGGAGACCTGAAAGTCGTTGTGCACCTGAAGCGGGACCAGGTAGAATTTACCGGAGAGCGGTCCGGTCAATTTTTCGAGGACGCCGCGTTCTCTGTGCGTGTAACGAAACTTGCGCCAGGCGCCCCGGATCCAGGGCCCGGCCTCGGCGATGCCGAGACGGCGGTGATGGCGGTAGCGGGGGAAGAAGGGCCGCCCGAGCCCGCCGGCCGTATGATACAGAAAGGCCCATAGAACCGAGAGCCGGAAGGCATGCGGGACCTTGAACGCGGGGGGCTCCGGGTCCGGGCGGAACGGCGCGCCCGGTTGTGGCCGGAAGGAGATTCTCGAGTGGCCGTTCACCCCGTGCGGTTCGCAGGTGACATAGTTGGGCCGGATGTAGCCCTCCTCGAAAACCCAGGTCTTCAGCCGGCGGCGCTCGGCGAGGGCTTTTGCCGCCCGGTGGATGGGGCGGCAGTCTCCGAAGAGCATGAGGGTGTCGATCCGATGCTGCGCGATCAGCCGCTCGAGGAAACCGGGCCACTCCTCCAGTGATTTTCGGAAGGCGACGGCGCCGGTCGGGTAGAACAGCCAGTCCCCGCCGTTGAAGTTCACTTTCCACACACCGGCCCCGGATCGGGTCAGGTCCCTCGAAAGCCGCCGGAAAAAAGGGCCGACCGGCCCCTGCAGCAGGAGGATCCGTTTGCCCGCAAAATAGGAAAGGCCGCTATCGATCATCGCCTGCGGCCCGCTTCTGGAAGAGGGTGGGTGATGCTGGAATTCATCGGTTGACCGACCTTTTCATCGGAAACGACGCGATCTCTTGGGCGAGCGGCGCGCTGATCTCAAGCTCCGGGAAGAGATTGGCGGCGCCGGCCGGATGCAGCCGGGCAAAGTCCTGGAGGCGGAATTTTCGCTTTTGGACCAGGGCCACGGCCAGGGCATCCCCCATGACCAGGGCCACGGTAGAGGAGGAGGTGGGGAACTGAATGTTCGCGCACGCCTCGGCCGCCACCGACACGTCGAGCACCACGTCCGCGTTGCGGGCCAGGGTCGAATCGGGGTTGCCCGCCAGCGCGATGATGGGGACTCCGAATTGTCTGAGCGCCGGGATCAGCCGGATGACCTCCTCGGTCTCCCCGCTGCGGGAGATGAGGATGACCGTGTCGTCGCGGGTGATCA
>JBFYWX010000497.1:0-14083 GCA_041310825.1 Desulfobacteraceae bacterium
CATGGCCATTCTGGGCATGCCGTCGGGGGGCTGCAAGCCGCCCTTGGGGAAAATGACCCGCAACGGGCTGAACGCGGTACTGGATGCCGCCCGCACCGTGCAGCGCACGGCACCGGAGATCCTCCAGCCGGTGGCGGACTTCTTCGGGGTGAACATCGAGGAGCGGCTGGAAAGCCCGAAGTACCGGGAGGGGCTGTACTACCCCGAATATTGACTCTCCCGGCCATGGATCGGCCGATTCTACGTACACCTTCCCAGCGAAGCGGTACCCGTTCACGTTCACGCGTTCGGCGGTGAAGAGAAGATCGTGAACGGGTACGGAAAGTAATTCGGTGAGAACGTCCTATCGACCGGCGACCGGCTGACGGGCCGACCGGCGACCGATGGGACATCAGCTGTCCTGTTCCGCCCCCGGCACGGCCGACGCCTCCGCCGGGAGCTTGAACAAGATCCCCTTCAGCCAGGTCAGCCCGAACTCCAAAAGGGCCACCTCGTCGGTGCGGATGCGCTCCAGGGTCTCCGGATCTGTTGGATAGCGTTTGAGGAAGGAGCTCTCGAACACGAATTCGCGGAAGCGGTCGATGTTGTAGCTCGCCATGAAGAACATCTTTTTGGCCTGCTCGGCCCAGTGCATGCTCGGCGGCAGCGAGCGTTTGCGCACGATGAGATCCGACCACTGGGCGTTGACGCGGTCGTTGACGTCCACCCCCTGGTCCTGGCGCCACTCGAGAACCGTCCAGGTCTTGTCCTCCTCGAAGCCCCGGCAGTGCGCCTCTTTCACCAAAAAGAAGAACTGCTCCCCCTCCGGGTCGTCCTTGTAAGCGAGCGAAATCTCACCCAGCGGGTAGTAGCGGCAGGAGGTCGGGCGGTCCGCGTAAACTAGGCAGCCCTCCGGGCGCACGAAGGGGCAGGGCCGGGAGCCGGTCTGCCCGGCCTCCTCCTCCAGCAGCTTCAAGGTGACCACCGGGATGTCGGTCTTCTCCAGCATCTGCGGCTCGGTGTAGACGGCCAGAAACTGCTCGGAGGAGAGCCCCAGCCGGTGCTTGAGACGGATGATGTCATAGGGTGTGAGGATGATGTTGATGCCCCGGCAGCACTGCGTGAAGCACTTGACTTCCTTGTGACAGCGGAACTTGAACTGGCTATGGGGGCCCAGCTTGACAGGCTGGATCGGGCTATCTTTGGGGTGGTCCATGGGGGTCCTTTTTTCTGTCTGAAATTCCGTCTCCGGGTCTTGACCCGGACGGTGCCGACCACCCGTGCTTATCCCACAACTCCCAATGAAGTCAATTCACACTCCATTTTCAGCTTGATTTTCCGATAGGGTTTGAGATAGCTTAACTATTATAGCCGCTTACCAAAAAACACATTCATCACCGAAAAAAAGGAAGAGGGCGACATGAAAATTTCCACCACCCGGGCCACCACGCTCAAGCCCAAGCCGGATGAAACCAAGCTCGGTTTCGGCACGAAATTCACGGACCACATGTTCAACCTGGACTACGCCCCCGACAAGGGCTGGCACACCCCCCGCATCGAGCCCTACGGGCCGATCGTCATGGACCCCGCGACCATGGTACTGCACTACGGGCAGGCGGTTTTCGAAGGGCTCAAAGCCTACCGGAACGCCGCCGGACGCATCCAGCTCTTTCGACCCCTGGACAATTTCCGGCGCCTGAACCGCTCCAACGATATCCTCTGCATCCCCCGGGTCGACGAGAACTTCGCCCTCGAGGCACTCAAGGAGCTGCTCAGGCTCGAGCAGGACTGGGTGCCGCGGGTTCCCGGGACATCGCTTTACATCCGCCCCACGATCATCGCCACCGACCCGTTCCTGGGGGTACGGGCCTCCCACACCTACCGCTTCTTCATCATCCTCAGCCCGGTGGGGGCCTATTACACCGAGGGGTTCAACCCGGTCAAGATCCTGGTTGAAAAAGAACATGTCCGCGCGGCGCCCGGCGGCACCGGTGAGGCCAAGACACCGGGCAATTACGCCGCAAGCCTGCTGGCGGGCCAGAAGGCCCACGATGCGGGCTACACCCAGGTGCTCTGGCTGGACGGGGTCGAGCGCCGCTACATCGAGGAAGTGGGGGCGATGAACATCTTCTTCGTGATCGGCGATGAGCTCATCACCCCGGCGCTGCAGGGCAGCATTCTGCCCGGCGTCACGCGGGACACGGTGCTGCAGCTGGGACGCCTCTGGAAGCTCAAGGTCTCCGAGCGCCGGATTGCGATCGCCGAGGTGCTGAAGGCGGCCGAGACCGGGAACCTGAAGGAGGTGTTCGGCTCCGGGACGGCCGCGGTGATATCACCGGTGGGTCAGATCAAGTACGGGGAACGCGCGGTCACGGTCGGCGACGGCACCGTCGGGCCGCTCGCCAACCGCTTCTACACCGCCATCACCGATATCCAGTACGGCCGGGCCCAGGACCCGCAGGGCTGGGTGGTACCGGTCACCTGATCCGCAGGCAGACGCCCATGACCTGCGAACCGATGCTACCCCACCTGGGGGAGTTTGCGGCCAAGATGGCCAAGGCGGGGCTGCGGCCGCTCGTGCTCGACACCTTTGCCCACTACTACCGCAGGCTTCTCGGTGGGGCGACCGGGCTGATCCACGACGCGGACATCCGGCCGTTGGACCCGCAAGAGGTCCCCACCGCGGCGGCGCTCTCAGGCTATGCGCCGGCCGGCAATCGGGTGAGGACCAAAACCGTGCGGATCGTCCTGAACGGGGGCCTGGGCACCTCCATGGGGCTGATCGGCCCGAAATCCCTGCTCAAGGTCAAAGCGGGGCGTTCCTTTCTGGAGATCATCCTGCGTCAGGCGGAGTTGACCGACTCGCGCCTGGCCCTGATGAACAGCTTCAACACCCACACGGCGACTCTGGCCGCCCTGGAACGGCTGAAGCCGGCCCGGATGCCGATGTGCTTCCTGCAGCATAAATTCCCCAAGATCCTTCAGGACGAGCTCCGGCCGGTCAGCTGGCCGGCCAACCCGGAGCTCGAATGGAACCCGCCCGGCCACGGCGACGTCTACGCGGCGCTCTACGCCTCGGGCATGCTGCTGGCGCTCTTGAACGACGGCATCCGCTACGCCTTTATCTGCAACGCAGACAATCTGGGGGCCGGCCTCGACGAGACCCTGCTCGGCTACTTCGCCGATAAGGGCTTCCCGATCATGATGGAGGTCGCCGAAAAAACCCCGGCCGACGTCAAGGGCGGGCACCTCGCCCGCCACAAAAACGGCCGGCTCATTCTGCGCGAGTCGGCCCAGTGCCCCCCGGAGGACATCGCCGCCTTCCAGGACATCCGCCGCTACCGCTTCTTCAACACCAACAACATGTGGGTCGACCTCGATTTTTTGGGGGATTTCATCAAAAAGCACCGGATCATCGACCTGCCGATGATCGTCAACCCCAAGCCCCTCGACCCGCGCGACGACAACAGCCCGCCCGTCTATCAGATCGAAACCGCCATGGGCTCGGCCGTCTCCCTGGTCGCGGGGGCGGCAGCGGTCAACGTGGCGCGTGCCCGCTTTCTGCCGGTCAAGACCTGCAACGATCTGCTCGCCGTGCGCTCGGACTGCTTCGTTTACTCCGAGCGCGAGGGGCTCAAGCTCAACCCGGCCCGCACGGCGGGCGGCCGGAGCGAGAAGATCAAGATCCGGCTCGACCCGGCCTATTACGGCAAGTTCGACCGCATGGAGCAGCGCTTCCCCGAGGGGGAGCCCTCGCTGGTCGGCTGCGACGAGCTCACGGTCCGGGGCGACGTCCGCTTCGGAAAGAATGTGGTCATCCGCGGTGCGGTGACCATCACCCGCAACGGCAGCACCCCCGCGTTCATCCCTTCGAACACGCTGATCGACCGCGACATTTGTTTGGATTAGTTCCGCCCGGTTCACCTCCACCTGAAAAAAGGTCGCCGGGCCTCCTTTAACCAAGGAGGGGTAGGAGAATTTCATTTCCCAGACGACAGGGGCGTGCGGCAGAGAGCTCGGGCTAAAAACGGCGCCGGGCGGATGATACGGTTGATGCGGTTAGTCGCGCTTGCGGGTCAGGTACTTGATGCTGATTTTCTCGCTCGTACCGGCGGCGAGCTTGAGAGAGGCCGGCTGGAGGGTGAGGCCCGCCTCCAGGCTGCCGCTGCCCTCCCGCAGCCGGTCGAGGGGCACCTTCTCCGTGTAGAGGGTGGTGAGGTTCTCGAGGATCCGCTTGCCGCCGACGACCGCCACCACCTGAGGCTCGATGACCACCTCCGCGAGGAGCAGGTTCTCGGGCAGCCGTCCCACCCAATCCACCTGTACCGGGAGCTCCTTGCGCACAGTCAGGTCGAGTTCGACGACCACATCGGCCGGCTCGACATCCCTCAGCACCAGCCCGGGCGGCAGACTGACGTTGCTGCCGGTGATGGGGAAGCTGTTCGTTCCCCCCGCCGCTCCGGCCAGGTCGAGCCGGATGCGCACCTGGTCCGGGCGCGTTGATTTGATCAGCGTGCCCGAGCCGCTCAGGTTCAGTCGCACCGTGTTCACCGATGCCTGAACGATCTCCATGTTGGGGTTGCGGTTCTGGTACTCGATCGGCACATCGAAGCTGATAAGGGTTTCGAGCCCCTGCGAGATGCTGAACCAAAAGCCCGTGATGAAAAGCAGCGAGACCATGGCCGCCGTGGCGATCTCCACCTTCTCCTTCGTCGCCTGGGGGGAGAGGGACTCGGCAATCCCGAAATGCTCCTCCAGCTTCTGAACAAGCTTGGCGCGGCCGGTGAGCGGCCGCAGCCGTGAGCCCTTGGCGAGGCTTACCTCTCCGCGCTCCTCGGAGACGACCACCACAATGGCGTCGCTCGCCTCGGACAGCCCCAAGGCCGCGCGATGCCGGGTCCCCAGATGGGAGGGCAAATCGTCGCGCCGCGAGAGCGGCAGGATGGCGCCCACGCGCGTGATGCGCTCCCCGTCGATCATAGCCGCCCCGTCGTGCACCGGGTTGTCCGGGAAAAAAATGCTCAGAAGCATCTCCTTGGAGATGTCGCCGTTCCAGGCGATGCCGCCCTGGATGTGCTCATCGGTGCTCTCCTCCCCCGGAATGACGATCAGCGCCCCGTGCCGTCGCCGGGCCAGTTCAAACACGCTGTTGGCGATGACGTCCACGGGCGCCGCCTGCTTCTTGACCGAAAATCCCCACAGAATGGTCTTGAAGTTGCGGGCCTGAAGCACGGTACGGATCTCGTTGCGGAAGACGACCACGATGATCAGCGCGGCGACGGCCACAATGCCCTGAACCACCCAGCTGGTGACGATCAGGCCCATGTAGACAGCGATCTGCTGGAAAAACCACAGCATCGTGAGCCCGATGAGAACCCGGAACACATACGTCCCCCGGAACAGCACATAGAAGCGGAACAGGATGTAGCTGTTCAGCCCGATGTCGACCACATCCTGCCATCGGAAGCTGGAGAAAAAGGTGAGAACCGATTCCATCGGGGGTTAATCCGTAACGCTGAAGCGCAGGGTTTTTAAAATCCGGCCGCCGGCATCGACGATCTCGACGCGCCAGGGGCCCCGGTCGGCTTCGCGCAGTTGAATGCTGCTGAAGGTAGCCCAGCGGGGGGCGCGCAGCGCAAGCCGGATGCGGGCGCTCGGCCGGTCCCGGAAGATCCAGTGGTGATAGACCACCGTGTCCTCCGAGATACCATCGAACAGGGTGTAGCAATAGACTTTCCCGGCGGCGATCGAAAAGGCGAGGCTGGCCGCCTGGGGGATGCCATCTTTGACATCTTCACTGACGAGCGCCTGCACGAGCACGAGCTTGGCATCCGGGTTGACGGGCGCCGTGCGCGCCGGGCCCTGGGCCAGGCCGGGCGCACCCCCGGCCAGGCAGGCGGCAAAGAGTGCGGCGAAGACCCATTTTAAGCAACACACGTCGGCGGCCTTTCACTGGGCGGCATGAGGGATTTCGACGGGGCAGAACCCCGTTTTCCGCCGGTGGACCCGGCTGAAGTCAGCTTAGCGTGCTTTGGCGATTTTGCAAGAAAAATCCAGCGGCATTAATGCTTTTTTCCCGAAGCATTTTAGGGTATCCTGGAGAAAAGCCCGCGCGCGTATACCGGGCGTCGCCCCGCTGACCCTTTTACCGCCGAGACCGACCATGATCCATTCCGACGTGCTCGTCCAGCAACCCGCCCCGGGAGAAAGCACGACCGGCTTCAGCGGAGATGTTCTCACCTTCGCCCTGACACTGCCGGCCGGAATGCGCGGCGCCGCCTGGGTCAGAACCAACATCGGCCACGCCGGCATCGTGCGCACCGAGATCATCCGCAGCGTCCATTTCCAGGAGACCCCCCTCGGGCGCGACTGGTTCGACATCCCGATGCGGCGGGTCGCCCCGCACCGCTTCGAAGCCAAGTTGGCCCTGTGCGAGACCGGCCATTTCGAGGCCAAATGCTTCTTCCTGCCCCAGGGTGAAAGTTCCCCGGTCTGGCCGCCGGGAGCGAACACCTCGGTGAACGTCGACTCCGCAGACTCCTGCTGCGCCAACATCATCTACAATGCCTTCGTGCGCCAGTTCGGGCCGAACAAGTCCCAACCCCAGGCGCTGCCCGCTCCGGGCGAGGAATGCGTCCGGCTGCTCGACGCCTCCCGCTTCACGGTGATCCCACCCTCGGGGACCTTCCGGGACCTCATCGCCGAGCTCGACTTCATTCTGGGCGAGCTCGGCTGCCGGATCCTGATGCTGCTTCCGATTCACCCCACCCCCACCACCTACGGCCGCATGGGTCGCTTCGGCAGCCCCTATGCCGCGCTCAGTTTCCGCAGCGTCGACCCGGCCCTGGCCATTTTCGACCCCAAGGCCACCCCGACCGAGCAGTTCATCGAGCTGGTGGACGCCGTGCACCGGCGCAATGCACGGATCTTCCTCGACATCGCCATCAACCACACCGGCTGGGCGGCGAACCTCCACACCAATCACCCCGAGTGGCTGGTGCGCACGCCGGAGGGGCGCATCGAGGTGCCGGGCGCCTGGGGGGTTCAGTGGGAAGACCTGACCAAACTCGACTACCGGCACAAGGAGCTGTGGCGCTTCATGGCGGAGGTGTTTCTCACCTGGTGCCGCCGGGGGGTGGACGGGTTTCGCTGCGACGCGGGCTATATGATCCCGCACCCGGCCTGGAACTACATCGTGGCCCAGGTGCGCGCGCAGTTCCCCGACACCACCTTTCTGCTCGAGGGCTTGGGCGGCAAGATCTCCGTCACCCGGGAGCTTCTGAACACGGCCAACCTCAACTGGGCCTACTCGGAGCTGTTTCAAAATTACGACCGCAGCCAGATCGAGCATTACCTGCCAGAGGCGATCGCGATGTCAGCAGCCGACGGCCTCGCGGTCCATTTCGCCGAGACCCACGATAACCCCCGCCTGGCCGCCACCTCCCCTACATGGGCTCGCCTGCGCACGGCCTTGTGCGCCCTCGCCTCGTTTTCCGGGGCCTTCGGATTCGCCAACGGAGTCGAGTGGCTGGCCACCGAAAAAATCAACGTTCACGAAGCGGTCACGCTGAACTGGGGGGCGCCGGTCAACCAGGTGGAGGAGATCCGCCGCCTCACCCGCCTCCTAAAAACCCACCCGGCGTTCCACGACCGCACGCAGGTCGCACTGATCGAGCGCGGGGAGGGCAACCAGCTCGTGATTCTGCGCCACCACCCGCCGTCGGGAAAGCGGCTCTTGGTGCTTGCCAACCTCGACCCCGGCCGCGGGGCTCGGGCGGAGTGGTCACCCGAAGCGGCGGGCCTCCGGCAACAGGCCTACACCGACCTTCTCACCGCTCGGCCCGTCTCCGTTCAGGAGGCCGGCGGCCTGTTCACCTGCCCGCTCGATCCCGGGCAGGTGCTCTGCCTGAGCCCGGAGCCGGGCGACCTGGAGCTGCTCGAGGCGACGGAGAGCCCCTCGGTTTCGGTGCCCCCACGCATCGCCGAACAGCGGCTGAGGGCCAAGGCCCTGCAGGTGCTGAGCTTCGTCCGCGGCACCCAGGACATCTCGGATTTCGACCTGGGGCGAGCGGCCGCCGAGCTGCGGGCCGACCCGGCCGCCTTCTGCGCCGGGCTGGGCGCGGCGTCCGGTGAAGCCTGGTGGGTGAGCTGGCGGTACCCGCGGGATTTGCGGCGCGAGGTCATGCTCCCCCCCGGGCACCTGCTGTGGGTGAAATCACCCTACGGGTTTCGGGCGCGGCTGGCCGACGGCGACCAGACCCTGGCCGCTGAGGAGGGCATGCTCGCCGCCGACGGCTCCTTCTTCACCCTTTTCCTCCCGCTTCCCACCGGTGAACGGCCCCGACGGCTGAGGCTGGTGGCCGCCGTTCACGAGGAGGCGTGCACGCGCCGTGTCGAGGCGCCCCTGCTGCTCCTGACTCAACCCGAAAACGCCTGCGTCAAGCGGGTTTTTACACGCTCCGAGCTCCTGCGGGAGCCGCGGCTCGTGCTCGGGACCAACGGCCGCGGCGCCATGCTGCGCGCTGCGGTTTCGTGGGGCGGGCTCACGAGCAAGTACGATGCCCTCCTGGCCGCCAACCTCAGCCCGGAGCTTCCCGAGGACCGTTGGGTCCTTTTCACCCGCTGCCGGGTTTGGCTGGTCTACCAGGGCTTTTCCCAGGACATCAACCTCGACTGCCTTCAGGCCTTTGCGGCGGGCAGGGCCGGGGCCGGGTTCTGGCGCTACGAGGTCCCGAGCGGCCAGGGCGAGCACGTGCGCCTGACGATCGGCCTGGAGATGACCCCCGGCCGAAATGCCGTGCGCATCGCGTTTTTCCGTCATCCGGCCGGAGAGGACCCCTCCCGTCTCGCGGACACGACACCCGTCCGCCTGGTCCTGCGGCCCGACATCGAAAGCCGCAGTTTTCATGACACCACCAAAGCGTTCACCGGCCCGGAACACCATTTCTGGAATTCGCTCCGGGAAACCCCCGGAGGCTTCATCTTTGCCCCGGACGAGCACCACCAGCTGAAGGTGATCCTTTCCGCCGGACGGTTCGAACGCGAGCCCCAGTGGCAGTACATGGTCCACCACGACCGGGAGGCCGAACGCGGCCAGGACCCGCACTCGGACCTCTTCAGCCCGGGTTACTTCGAGGCCGTTCTGAGCGGGAATCAGACCGTGACCCTCGATGCCGCCGCCTTGCCCGCCGCACCGGCCACGGGCCGGCGCCGGGAGGATCTGCTTCCCGAACGCTTGCCGTTCGAATCCGCAGCCGCCGCGAAGAGCCCGCCTATCGAGGTCCTGCGCAAGGCCCTCGACGACTACCTCGTCGCTCGCTCCGGACACAAGAGCGTCATCGCGGGCTACCCCTGGTTTCTCGACTGGGGGCGGGATTCGATGATATTTGCCCGCGGCCTCATCGCGGACCGCCGCTTCGAGGATGCCCGCAGCGTGCTGACCCTCTTCGGGCAATACGAGGAGCAGGGCACCCTGCCCAACATGATTCGCGGCAGCGACACCGGCAACCGCAACACCTCCGACGCGCCCCTGTGGTTCGCCGTCGCCTGCGCCGAGCTCACCGCCGCCGAGGGCAACGATGGGTTTCTCAAGACCGCCTGCGGCGGCCGCACGGTGAAGCAGGTCTTAGGCTCCATCGTGCGGGGGTACGCGGCCGGAACCCCCAACGGGGTGCGGATGGACCCCGACTCGGGCTTGATCTTCAGCCCCTCGCATTTCACCTGGATGGACACGAACTTTCCGGCCGCCACCCCGCGCGAGGGCTACCCGATCGAAATCCAGGCGCTCTGGCACGTTGCCCTTCGTTTTCTCGGCCGGATCGACCGCAAGGAGGGCCGCCGCTGGTCCACGCTGGCCGAGCGGGTGCGTGACTCCATCCTGCACCTCTTCTGGCGGCCGGAGGAGGGCTTTTTTTCCGACTGCCTGCACGCCGTAGCGGGGCAACCCGCCGGCACGGCCGCCGCCGATGACCACCTTCGTCCGAACCAGATCTTCGCCCTGACTCTGGGCGCCGTCGCCTCGGCGGAACACGCCCGCAAGAGCCTCGCCGCCTGCGAGGAACTTCTAATCCCCGGGGCCATCCGCAGCCTGGCGGACCGTCCCGTGCGCCACGCCCTGCCGGTCGCCCACAACGGCGTCCGGCTGAACGACCCGCAGCGCCCCTACCGCGGGCAGTACACCGGCGATGAGGACACCCGCCGCAAACCGGCCTACCACAACGGGACCGCCTGGACCTGGCCCTTCCCCTCCTATTGCGAAGCCTGGGCCTCAACCTACGGCGAGGCGGGCCGCCGGGCCGCCCTGGCTTGGCTGACCGGCAGCATCCCTCTGCTGGAAACCGGCTGCATCGGCCATCTGCCGGAAATTCTAGACGGAGACCATCCCCACGCCGCGCGCGGCTGCGACGCCCAGGCCTGGGGAGTGAGCGAGTGGGTCCGCGTCTGGCTGAAGCTCACCCGTTGATTTTTTTCAGCGAACCATATACCCTTGCCGAGACAAGTGGCGGTTTTTCCGCATTTTTCCGAAACCAACGAGGGCGTTAAGCGCATGCGCAGTTTCAAATCCTATCACGTTCAGCCGAACATTCCCGACAACCTCTCGTTCCTGGAGACCCTCTCCGGTAACATGTGGTGGTGCTGGACACGCGAAGCGGTAGAGCTTTTCCGGCGCATCGACCCACGCCTGTGGGCCGAAAGCGGCCGCAACCCCGTGCCGTTCCTGGCGAAGATCCCCCAGGGGCGCCTGGAAAAACTGTCCCGGGATTCCAGCTACACCGCCCAGGTCGAGCGGGTCCGCTCCCTATTCGAGCGCCGGGTCAACCACCCGGAAATCCAAATACCCCTTCCCTTCGGCCCCGGTGAGTCGATCGCCTATTTTTCGATGGAATTCGGGCTGCACGAAAGCCTGCCGCTTTTCGCGGGCGGCCTTGGGGTTCTGGCCGGCGACCATCTCAAAGCCTGCTCCAACCTGGGGCTTCCATTGGTGGGAATCGGGCTGATGTACCGGCAGGGGTATTTTCGCCAATTCCTCAACCACGAGGGCTGGCAGCAGGAGGCCTATCCGGACACCGATTTCTTCAGCCTGCCCTTGCAGCGCACGCGGGATGCCTCGGGCAACGAGCTGCGCGTCAGCATCCGCGGAGCGGACGGGCCGATCCAGGCCGTGGTCTGGAAAATAACGGTCGGCCGGGTGCCGCTCCTGCTGCTGGACACCAACATCCTCGAAAACCCCCCCGAGCACCGGGAGATCACCGCCCGGCTCTACGCCGCCGAGTCCCGGATCCGCCTGGCCCAGGAGATCCTGCTCGGCATGGGCGGCATGCGCGCCCTGCAGGCCCTGGGGATCAAACCCAAGATCCTGCACATGAACGAGGGCCACTGCGGGTTCGCCGGCCTGGAGCGGCTGGCGCAGATCGCCGAGGAGCACAAGCTCGATGCGGCGGCGGCGCTGCAGATCGTACCGCGCACGACCATCTTCACCACCCACACACCGGTGGCGGCCGGGCACGACGAGTTCCCGGCGGAGATGGTGCGCCCCTACCTGCGGCCCTTGGCCGAGCGGCTGGGCACGACCGAGAGCCAGATCCTCACCTGGGGCCAGGCGCCGGGGTCCAACGACAACGGCCCGCTCTCCATGTTTATTCTGGCGGTCCGCCTGGCGGGGCACTGCAACGGGGTGAGCGAACTGCACGGCAGTGTCGCGCGGCGGATGTGGGCCCACATCTGGCCCGGGCGGCCGGTGGAAGAGGTCCCCATCACCCACATCACCAACGGGATCCACATCCCCACCTTCACCTCCCAGGAGGTCGGGACCCTCTTCGAACGCTATCTCGGACCCGACTGGTACCTCGGCTCGCAGCGGCCGGACAACATCAAGCGCATCGACGAAATCTACAACGAAGAGCTCTGGCGCGCCCACGAGATGAACCGCTCGCGGCTGGTCCGGACCAGCCGCGAGCAGGTCGTCGCCCAGTACAAGCGCCGCAACGCCCCACGCAAGGTTCTCGAATCCATCGAAAAGACCCTCGCCCCGGATGTGCTGACCATCGTCTTCGCCCGGCGCTTTGCGACCTACAAGCGGGCCTTCCTGCTGATCCAGGACCCCCAGCGCCTGGAGGCGATCATCAACAACGAAAAATGCCCGGTCCAGTTCATCTTTGCCGGCAAGGCCCACCCGCGGGACAACGAGGGCAAGGGGCTGGTCCAACAGATCTTCCAGTTCGCCAACCGGCCCTCGGTGCGCGACCGCTTCGTGTTTTTGGAGAACTACGACATGCACCTGGCACGCCACCTGCTCCAGGGTGCGGACGTCTGGTTGAACACCCCCCGGCGCCCCTTCGAGGCCTGCGGCACCTCGGGCATGAAAGCGGCGATCAACGGCGCCGTCAACTTCAGCATTCTCGACGGCTGGTGGTGCGAGGGGTACCGTGACACGACGGGGTGGAGCATCGGCAACGGCGAGGAGTACGAAGACCACGCCTACCAGGACGCCGTCGAAGGCCAGGCCCTCTACAACATTCTCGAAAACGAAGTCGTTCCCTGCTTTTACGAACGTAAAAACGGCGACCTGCCCGCCGCCTGGCTGGCCAAGATGAAGTCTTCGATGAAAACGGCCATGGAGAACTTCTCCAGCCTGCGCATGGTGATGGAGTATTCCGAACGCCACTACACCCCGGCCGCCCACTGGTATGAGCGGCTCACGGCCGATGGCGGCGCCGAAGCCGTGCGCCTGGCCGAGCGGATGGCCCGGCTGTGCGCGCACTGGAAAAGCGTTAAAATCGGCCAGCCGGTGCGGGTGGCACGGGGCGCCCGGCGGGTCGGGGATTCCCTCGAGATCACCGTGGAGGTGGCTCTGGGCGAGCTTCGGCCGGAAGAGGTGGACGTCGAGCTCTACTACGGGCACTACAAAAGCTTCGCGGAGCTCACCGACAGCCGGATTGAGCCCATGCAGGTGATCGCCGAGCTGGGCAAGGGCTCCTTTCGCTTCGGCTGCACCGTGACCTGCGACTCGGCCGGCCGCTTCGGCTTCTCGGCCCGGGCGACCCCGAGCGGGGATGAGTGGATCAAATTCTTCCCCGGGCTCATCACCTGGGCCGAAGAATAACCCGTACCCATCCAGAAACGGCCTTTTGCGGTCCACGCCGGCGTTGCTGCAGGAAACGCAAACGTTCACAGCGAAGCGGCACGCGTTCACGGGTACCTGAACCGAGATGAAACCCGCCAACCAAAGGAAACACGCCATGGCCACCGCGCGCCGCAACCCCCGGGTGCTGGTCGTGACCCCCGAGGTCACCTACCTGCCGGACCGCATGGGCAGCCTCGCTTCGTTTTTCACAGCCAAGGCCGGCGGGCTGGCCGACGTCTCGGCCGCCCTGGTGAGCGCCCTCTTCGACCAGGGGGCCGACGTGCACGTGGCCCTCCCGGATTACCGCTCCATTTTCAGCGACCGGCTGGTGCCGTTCCTGAAGGAGGAGATATCGAGCATTCAGCGCAAGATGCCCGATGACCGCGTGCATCTGGCCGAGGATCGCGCTTTTTTCTACATCAACCGCGTCTATTCCACGCACGGGGACGAGAACATCAAGATGGCGCTCGCCTTCCAGCGTGAGGTCGTCAACAACATCATCCCCCGGGTTCAGCCCGACCTCATCCACTGCAACGACTGGATGACCGGTCTCATCCCGGCCGTGGCGCGCCGGCTGCGGATTCCAAGCCTCTTCACGATTCACAACATCCACACCGTGAAGAGCACCCTCGCCTTCATCGAGGACCGGGGCATCGACGCCGCCAGCTTCTGGCAGCACCTCTACTACATGCACTACGCCGCCGACTACGAGACCTCCCGCGACACCAACCCGGTGGACTTTCTGACCAGCGGGATCTTCGCCGCGCACTTCGTCAACACCGTGAGCCCGAGCTTCCTGGTGGAGGTGGTCGACGGGCAGCACCATTTCGTCGAACCCCAGATCCGCCGCGAGCTGGCCAATAAATATTACGCCGGCGTCGGCTTCGGGATCCTGAACGCGCCGGACCCG
This sequence comes from Desulfobacteraceae bacterium, assembly GCA_041310825.1. Lineage (GTDB taxonomy): Bacteria > Desulfobacterota > Desulfobacteria > Desulfobacterales > SpSt-501 > SpSt-501. The sequence continues at coordinate 14,013 of JBFYWX010000497.1, forward strand.
GCCTTCAACCCCAAGACCGACCCGGATCTCAAGAAAAATTACGGGCCGAAAGAGCATGCCGCAGGCAAGCG
>JBFYWX010000501.1:0-3861 GCA_041310825.1 Desulfobacteraceae bacterium
CAATGCCCAATATTGGTCATCGACGTGTGCCGACAACTGATTCGACGATAAAATTATCTAATAAATTCATTATTATCTTCATCACTCGGTTCTGGCAGCGGTTTTGCTGTTAGAGCTGGGACAAGCGGCAAACTCTTATCGTAGTTCACCCTACACCAGCGCGAGGAGGGGAAAAAATGAAGCGTTCAACGTGGAACATGATGCTCGCCCTTTGGGTCTGTCTCGGCCTCGTTGCCGGGTCTGCCGTATCGGCCCTGGCTCAGGACAAATCCTATCCGACCAAGTCCATCACCTATCTGACCACCTTCAATCCCGGAGGCCAATCCGACCGTGAAGCCCGCCGGCAGCAGCCGCTGCTCGAAGGGATCCTCGGTCAAAAAATCATCGTCGATTACAAGGTCGGCGGCGGGGGGGCCCTCGGCTGGAGTGAGCTCGTGCGTTCCAAGCCGGACGGGTATCTCATCTGCGGGATCAACATCCCGCACATCATCCTGCAGCCCCTGCAGCAGGAAACCGGCTACAAAACGGAGCAGATCGTCCCCGTAGCGATTTTCCAGCGCACGCCCCTGGCATTGGCGGTTCTGAAAGAGAGCCCCTACAAGGACCTCAAGGGGCTGTTGGAGGCCGCCAAGGCCAAGCCCGGCGAAATCACCATCGGCGGTTCCGGCACATTCTCCGGGCACCACATCGCCACGCTGCGGCTCGAGAAGATGACCGGAACGAAGTTCAATTACGTTCCCTTCACCGGCGCCGCCCCTCAGATCACGGCCTTCCTGGGCGGACACGTCAACGCCATCTTCGGCAACTCGGATGACCTGGTGAAATACGCGGACACCATTCGGGTTATCGGAACGGCCGACGACAAACGTTTTTTCGGCTTCCCGGATGCCCCCACGTTCAAGGAATCGGGCTTTGACCTGGTCGAGTCCATCGACCGCGGCGTCGGACTGCCGCCGAACACGCCCGAGGCCATCATCAAGAAACTGGAAGCGGCCTTCCTGAAGATCGCGACCGACCCGGCCATCCAGGATCAGATGAGGAAAGAAGGATTCGTCCCGCTGGCCATGGGCCACGCGGAGAGCAAAGCCCACATCGCCAAGATGACCGCCATCTACAAGGATATCGTCAAGGACATCAAAAAATAGGCGATCGAGGGAACAGGACGGTGCTTGAGACTAGACGATCGGCAGACATTGCAACGGGCGCATGCCTCGCCGTCTTGGGGATTACCTGCGTTTGGGCATCGACCGGCATCGACCAGGGCGCGGGGGGGCAGCTGCTCCCCCGCACCTTCCCGATGCTCATCGGCGGGCTCCTCATCATCGGCGGTGCGGCGCTCGCCCTTCAGGCGCTGCGTTCAAAACACGGGGGCGGCAAGGTGATCGCCTGGCCGGATCGAAACGGCTGGAAGTTGCTCTTCGTCGCCATGGCCGGACTGGTGCTCTACGTAGCCACCACCCAATTCCTCGGTTTCATCATCAGCTCCCTGGTATTCGTCCCATGGTTCATTCGCTATTACGGGGGATACAGCCATACGGTCGCCTGGAGCTGTGCGGTGGGCATCGCCGCTTTCATCTATTTCGTGTTTATCCAACTGCTGCAGCTGACTTTGCCGATCGGGCCGCTCGCCTCTTTCCTAGGTTGATGCCGGGCAGTACGCTCCCGCAGCAGTACCTGTTCAACCTCCGGAGGTAGTCGCCACCATGGATGCATGGTCTTCCCTTCTCGACGGGTTCTCGGCGGCCATCAGCCCTTACAACCTGCTCTTTGCCTTGATCGGCTGCACGGCGGGCACCCTCGTCGGGGTCTTGCCAGGCCTCGGCCCCACCGCCGCCATTGCCATGCTGCTGCCTCTGGCGACCCTGCTCGATCCGGCGCCGGCCATCATCATGATGGCCGCCATCTATTACGGAGCCATGTACGGCGGCTCGACCACCTCCATCCTCGTCAACATACCGGGGGAAGCCTCCTCGGTTCCGACCGCCATGGAAGGGTACCAGCTGACGCTTCAGGGCCGGGGCGGGCCGGCGCTCGGGATTTCCGCCATCGCGAGCTTCGTCGCCGGAACCCTGGGAGTGGTCGGCCTCACCTTTTTTGCCCCGGTGCTGGCGCGCGCCGCACTGGCGTTTGGGCCGCCCGAATACTTCGCCCTGACGTTTTTGGGGATCAGCCTCGTCATCAGCTTGTCCGGGCGTTCACTGGGCAAGGGCCTTCTGGCTGCTTTGCTCGGTTTGCTGACAGCCATGATCGGCCTTGACCCCTTGTCCGGCGTGGCCCGGCTGACGTTCGGCTCCTACCAGCTCATGGCCGGCATCGATTTTGTTCCCATCATCATGGGACTCTTCGCCATCAGCGAAATTTTAATAAATGCTGAGAAGAAAACACAAATGATTCTCGAAGGGAAAAAAATCGAGTGGCTGCCCACCTGGCAGGATATAAAGGACACCTGGGCAGCGACCATTCGCTCCGGTTTTCTCGGCTTCTTCTTCGGCCTGATTCCCGGCTGCAGCCCCGCCGTCACCTCGTTCATGGCCTACGATCTGGAAAAGCGTTTCTCCAAACACCCCGAAAAGTTCGGCAAGGGCGCCATGGATGCGGTGGCCGCCGTCGAGGGGTCCAACAACGCCACCGCCAGCGGGGGGTTTGTGCCGCTGCTCGCCTTCGGGATCCCCTCGGGACCGGCCCTGGCCGTGTTGCTGGGCGGGTTCATCATGTTCGGCCTGCAGCCCGGCCCCCGGCTCATGCAGGAGCAGCCCCAGTTGCTGTGGACGATCATCGCCAGCATGTATATCGGCAACGTGATCCTGCTCATCCTCAACCTGCCCCTGGTGGGGCTCTGGGCGCGCATGGCTTTAGTGCCCTTTCCGATCCTGGGGCCGTTCATCACGGTCTTCACCCTGATCGGGGCCTTCAGCCTGCGCTACTCCTTTTTCGACCTGTGGGTCGCGCTTCTGTTCGGGGTGATCGGGTTCCTCATGCGCAAGCTGGAGTTCCCGGTGGCTCCCATGGTGCTCGCCACCGTGCTGGCGAGCATGATGGAGACCTCCTTCATGCAGTCCATGACCATGTCCCGTGGCTCGTTTCTTATATTTTTCACCCGCCCCATTTCCGCCGCCTTCATGCTGATGACGGTCCTATCGGTCGTAAGCGGCATGTGGCTGATGCGGAAGGCCAAGGCCAAGAACGTCGAGTTGGAGGAAAGCGACGCCTGATCGCGGCGCCTTTCGCTTCACGGATGGCCAGTAGGCTCCAGGGGATCAAGCCGGTGGAGACGGGTATATCCCCAGGTAGTCCTCCGGTGTGATGCCGAGCCGTTTGATGCGGTACTGCAGGGTGGAGCGGGGGATCCCCAGCAGCCGCGCGGCGCCCAGGGGCCCACCGAGCACCCCGCGGGTCTTGACTAGGGTCTTGAGGATGTGCCGGCGCTCGGTGTCGCGTAGTTTGTCGATTTTCCCGTCGTCGTCGGACCCGTGGGGCCGGGCGGGCTCGATCAGCTTGTCCACGTCGTCCAACGAAATTTCATCGCCCGGACGCAGAATTACCATGCGTTTGACCAGGTTCTTGAGCTCGCGCACGTTTCCCGGCCACGGGTAGTCGCACAGCCGCTGCAGCGCCCGGCGGCTGTAGCCCGGCTCGGGCCGGTTCATCTGCCGGGCCACGTTCGCCATCTCCGGAACCAAAGCTTCCGGACAAGTGATCGGTGCCAACGACCGCATCCGTCTGGGCGCGATCGGCATCGGCAAGATGCTGTACGAGTCGCATTTGCCTCATTTCCTGAACATGCCGAACGTCCAGGTCGTGGCCGTTTGTGACGTGGACACGACACGTCGCGAGGCCGGGAAGAAACGGGTGGACGACAAG
>JBFYWX010000504.1:0-3338 GCA_041310825.1 Desulfobacteraceae bacterium
TTCGATGGCCGCGCACAACGCGGACAGCCTGCCGAAGAGCGCGCTGCAGTACATCGAAAATCACGACCACTCCCGCTTTGTTGCCCACTTCGGCACTCTCACGCGGGACAATGAGCTGTTCCGCGAAGGCGACCGCGGGTTGTGGTACCGCCTCCAGCCCTATCTCATCGGGATGCTGCTGGCGAAGGGCCAGCCGATGCTCTGGCAGGGCCAGGAGTTCGGTGAAAACTACTTCGTTCCGGACTCCGGGCTCGGCCGCGTCATGATGCTGCGGCCGGTGCGCTGGGACTACTTCTACGATGAAATCGGCCGCCGGGTGGTGGGCCTGGTGCGGCGCCTGCTCGCGCTGCGCCGCAACGGCCGGGAATTCCGCAACGGCGCCTACTTCTTCTACAACGAGTTCGAGCGTTACCAAGCGCAAAGCGTGCTGCTTTTCTCGCGCTACGAAAATGAGCGCTTCAGCCTGGTCGCGCTCAACTTCGGCGACGTCGAGCGCACCGTGCCGTTCTGGTTTCCGATGTCCGGCGACTACATCGAACAGCTGCACGACCACCCGGACGACCGCCGGCTCGCGGTCGCAGCCTTGGCCGAGCAGCAGCTCACGATTCCAAGCAACTACGGCCGAGTCTGGTCGAGGCGCTGAGCCGCGATCCATCCTAAGCATAGAGCTCGATAACCCGCCACTGTCCATTTTCAACATGTTTTTCGGTGGTTGCAAACCCTCCATCGATATGAATCCGGTCCACGATGGCAACCGGAGCATCGGAGGTGTTGGCGACGCTGATCTTCACAACGTCTCCCTGCGTGTACACAGTCCTGTCGGTAGCATAGATCAGCGGTCCTCCGCTGGCTAATGCCTCAGCGCATGCGTTACCATGAAATACCACGGGCAGGATCAAACCAATTGCTTGGGCAGGTCAGCCTCACCCGCTTCGAGCAATACATTTCCCGGCGCCGCGGCGCGCTGCAGATTGGAGGTCAGCGCACAGACCGCGACGGTGTTGATGCGGCTGCGATTGAAAACGTTGTTCTGAATGACCACATGCGGGTGACGATACCCGGGGCTGGAACCGGTTGGCTCATCCAGTTCAACTTGGGACTTTTCCGGCGGACTCCATCCCATGTGTTCAATCAGACAGTTGCAAACATCTATTGACAATTTTATTTCAATAGCGAGATATATTTCATTTCAACCTCCAAAATGCGATAAATCACAACACCGGGATAGGGTATCAAGTCGGTTGCTGCTGCTCGACACCTCTTGGTCAGATTGCTCGCCAGATGGACACATCCGATAATTCAGCCGGCGACCCGGTGAGAGACCCCGGTGTTCTGCTGGACGTCAGGGACCTTCGCATCCACTTCCGCTCCGAGGAAGGCCTCGTCAGGGCGGTCGATGGGGTTTCCTTCCAGCTCCGGCCGGGCGAGACCCTGGGGCTGGTCGGCGAGAGCGGCTGCGGCAAGACCGTCTCGTCGCTGGCGATCCTGAAGCTGCTGGAAGTTCCGCCCGCCGAGTACCGGGGGGGCGAGATCGTGTTCGAGGGCCGGGACCTGCTCAAAACCAGCGAGAAGGAAATGCGCCGCCTCAGGGGCAAGGTCATCTCCATGATCTTCCAGGAGCCCATGACCTCCCTGAACCCGATCCTTTCCATCGGCTCCCAGGTCGCGGAGGTGCTGACCGGACACCAGAAAATGAAGGCGACGAAAGCGCGCGAACGGACCATCGAGCTGCTCGGCATGGTGTTCCAGGAGCCCCTGACCTCGCTCAACCCGGTGCTCACCATCGGCGAGCAGATCGCGGAACCCTTGCGGATCCACACGGCGTCGGGGGCAGCGGAGATTCGCGCGGCCACGGTGCGCCTGCTCCAGGATGTGGGCATCGACCGGCCCGCCGAACGCCTCAACGACTACCCGCACCAGCTGAGCGGGGGCCAGCGCCAGCGGGTCATGATCGCCATGGCGCTCGCCTGCGGCCCGGACCTTCTGATCGCAGACGAACCCACCACGGCGCTCGATGTCACCATCCAGGCCCAGATCCTGAAGCTTCTCACGCAGCTTCAGGCCGCACGCGATATGGCGGTCCTCTACATCACCCACGACCTGGGGGTGGTGTCCCAGATCGCCGACCGGGTCTACGTGATGTACGCCGGCCTCATCGTCGAGCACGGCCCCGTCGCCGCCATCCTGCGCGAGCCACGCCACCCCTACACCCAGGCCCTGCTCGCATCGCTTCCGCACCGCCGCAAGCGCGGCACGCGGCTGCACAGCATCCCGGGCGCGGTGCCGCACCCGGCGCACAAACCGCCGGGCTGCCCGTTCCATCCCCGCTGCGCAAGGGCCGTCGCCGTCTGCCGGATCGAGTTCCCGGATCTTTGCCTTTTTTCCGACAGCCATGCGGCCCGCTGCCCGGTCGCCGCCGGCCGGTGGAGCTGAGCCCATGAGCGCTGAACCGCACCGTCCGCCGGAAATCCTTAAAGTCGAAGGGCTGAAGAAGTCCTTTCCCGTGCGCAGAGGGTTCCTGCAGCGCACGACCGGTCACGTGCGCGCGGTGGACGGGGTGACGCTTGCGATCGGCCGTGGAAAAACCCTGGGTCTCGTGGGCGAAAGCGGCTGCGGCAAGAGCACCCTCGCCCGGATGATCCTGAAGCTCCTGCCGAGCGACGCGGGCCGGATCCTTTTCGACGGCACCGACATCTCCGACTTCACCGATGCCCAGATGAAGCCCCTGCGACGGCGGATCCAGATCGTCTTCCAGGACCCCTATGGATCGCTCAATCCACGCATGAGTGTGGGCGAGATTCTGGCCGAGGGCCTGCGGACGGTCGGGGTGAAAGACCGGAACTCCGCAGCCAAGGAGACCGAGCGGCTGCTCGCCCTCGTCGGGCTCTCGGCGCGCGCCGTGGACCGCTACCCCCACGAGTTCAGCGGCGGCCAGCGCCAGCGGATCGGGATCGCGCGCGCGCTCAGCGTGGGCCCCGCGCTCGTGATCTGCGACGAGCCGGTCTCGGCCCTCGACGTCTCGATCCAGGCCCAGATCATCAACCTGCTCAAGGACCTGCAGGACCACCTCGAGCTGAGCTACCTCTTCATCACGCATGACTTGAACGTGGTCGGCTACCTCTGCCACCGCGTGGCGGTGATGTACCGGGGGAGGATCGTGGAGGAGGCGCCGGCCGAGAAGCTCTTCGAGCGCCCGCTCCACCCCTACACCCACGCGCTGCTGGCGGCGGTGCCGGACATCGACGTGCCCAAGGGGCTGCAGGCGGCCGCCCGCGAGCTGCCCGAGGAGCCCGCCGCCCCGCCCGCGGGATGCCGCTTCCGGCCGCGCTGCCCGGAGG
>JBFYWX010000522.1:0-5150 GCA_041310825.1 Desulfobacteraceae bacterium
GAATGAATCCGCCGCAGGCGGATTCATTCCCGGTTGATCATGGCCGCCATGTAGCCTGCACCGAAGCCGTTGTCGATGTTCACCACGGCCACGTTGGAGCTGCAGCTGTTCAGCATGGCGAAGAGCGCCGTCAAGCCGCCCAGGCTCACCCCGTAGCCGATGCTCGTGGGCACGGCGATCACCGGCCGGCTCACCAGCCCGGCCACGACGCTCGGCAGCGCACCCTCCATGCCGGCAACCACGATCAGCACCGAGGCGGTTTCCATCCGCTCGCGGTGCTGAAAGAGCCGGTGGATCCCGGCCACACCGACGTCAAACACGGTGTCGACCCGGTTGCCCATGGCGCGGGCGGTGACGGCGGCCTCCATGGCGACGGGGATGTCGGAGGTTCCGGCCGACAAAACGAGAATGGTGCCGCGTCCGCGAGTCGGGACCGGAGCGGTTTCCAGGGCCAGGATCCGCGCCTCGGGATGGTAGACGGCCCCGGGGTGGCGGATCCGGACCGCATCGGCTTTCGACGCGTCGACCCGGGTCACCAGGACGACCCGCTCCTGGTCGCACATCCGCCCCAGGATGCCGGCAATCTGCTCCGCGCTCTTGCCCTCGCCGAAGATCACCTCCGGAAACCCTTTGCGCAGGGAGCGGTGGTGATCGATGGTGGCAAAGCCGATGTCCTCGATCGACAGGTGCCGCAGGCGGTCGGAGGCTTCCGCCGCTGTTTTCTTGCCGGCGGCCACCGCCTGCAGCAGACTCAGCAGATTTTCTTTGTCCACTTCCTTCCTCGGTCTCAGTCGGTGCGCGGTTTACTGCAGCGGCTGCTCGCGGATGACCCCCGGCGCCGGGGGCGTCCCCCGTCCGGCCGGTGCGCTGAAGGCCCGCTCCAGCTGGTCGACCCGGCGCTGCAGGGGGTTCAACATCTTTTCGACACGAGACATTTCCTGGTCCATCGCCGTCTGCTGGCCCTTCTTGGCCTTCAGAATTTCAAGATCGACGTACTCCCGGTCCAGCCGCCCGGTTTGGACCTTGGCGAGGTCGGCTTTGACCTGGGCCAGATCGGCCCGGCTGCGTTCCATGAACCCGGCCAAGCCCGTCAGGTCCTTGCCCAGACTGTTCTCGAGGGTCTGCAGGCGTGCGGAGAGCCGGCCGATCTCGCCGCGCAGCGCCGCCGCGCTGCCGAGCTCCTCGCGGAAGGGGGCCAGGGCCTGGATGTCCTTCGACAGCCCCTGCAGCTGCTTGGCCGAAGCGGCCAATTCAGCCTCGATCGGGGCCGCCCGATCGGCGAGCTCTTTTTTGTCCGCCTTGGCGGCCTGAAGCGCGTCAAGCGCGGCTTCGCTCTTGCGCAGCTCCGCCTTCAAGCCGTCGAGACCGCTACGGACGGACTGGAGGCGGTCGCCGAGCGCGGCCTCGATCGCCGCGATCCGTTCGTTCACGGCGGCGGATGTCCGCTCGAGATCCGCCGCCACGCGCTCCGCCGCCCGGGCGTCCCCGGCCTGGGATTGCGTCATCCTCAGGTCGACCTCGCGGTAGGCGAGGTAGATTACTAAGGCCAGCAGGCAGGGCAGCAGGAGCGTCACAAAACTCAGGCGCTGGCCGAGCTTGTGGACCTGGCGCTGGAGCGCCTCGTCGGCGGCCGGGGTTTCCGGCTCGTCGTCCTCTAAGTTGAATCGGAATTTGTCCGGATGCGCCATGTCGGTCATTCCCACTCGATGGTGCCGGGCGGCTTCGAACTGATGTCGTAGACCACGCGGTTGACCCCGTTTACCTCGTTGATGATGCGGTTGGAGACCGCGGCCAGAAACTCGTGCGGCAATCGGGCCCAGTCGGCCGTCATGGCGTCCCTGCTCGTCACCGCGCGGATGGCGGCGATGTGCTCGTAGGTGCGGGCATCCCCCATGACCCCGACGCTCTTGATCGGCAGGAGCACCGCGAAGGACTGCCAGAGTTTCTTGTAGTAGCCGGCGGTCTTGATCTCCGCCAAGAGGATCTCGTCCACGTTGCGCAGGATGGCAAGCCGGCGCCGGGTCACCTGGCCCAGGATGCGGATGGCCAGGCCCGGCCCGGGGAAGGGCTGGCGCCAGACCAGCTCCTCCGAAAGACCCAGCTCCGCGCCGAGCTCGCGCACTTCGTCCTTGAAGAGGTAGCGCAGGGGTTCGACCAGTTTGAGCTTCATCCGGCGGGGCAGACCGCCTACGTTGTGGTGGGATTTGATGACGGAAGAGGGGCCGCCGAAGGCCGAGACGGACTCGATCACGTCCGGGTAGAGGGTGCCCTGGGCCAAAAACTCGGCCCCCCGGATCCTGCGGGCTTCCGCCTCGAAAACCTGCATGAAGACCCGGCCGACCAGTTTGCGCTTGCGCTCGGGGTCCGTGACACCGGCGAGCGCCTTTAGAAACCGGCTGCCCGCGTTCACGAAGCGGATGTTGAGCCGCAGGTGCCGTTTGAGTGTCTGCTTCAGGGAGTCGGCCTCGTACTTGCGCAAAAGGCCGTTGTCGACGAAGATGCAGGTCAGCCGCTTGCCGACCGCGCGGTGGATCAGCACCGCCGCGACCGCGGAGTCGACCCCGCCGCTCAGCCCCAGGATCACCTGCTTGTCGCCGACCTGCTCGCGCACCTCCTCCACCGCCTGCCGGGCGAAAGACTTCATGGTCCACGTGGGCCGGCAGCCGCAGATCCCGAAGAGAAAATTTTTGAGCATGGCCCCGCCCTTGGGCGTGTGGGCCACCTCCGGGTGAAACTGCACCCCGAGCAACCGCCGCCGGGGGTCCGCCGCCGCCGCGAAGGGGGTGTTTGGGGTCGCGGCCGTGACATGGAACCCGCGCGGCAGCCGGCGGATGGAATCGCCGTGGCTCATCCAGCAGGAGGTTCGGGCGGAAACCCCCTTGAACAGTCCCACCGGCTGCGAGATGGTGAGCTCGGCAAACCCGTACTCGCGCTTTTCGGCGCGCGCGACGCGCCCGCCGAGGGCGTTCACCATGAATTGCATGCCGTAGCAGATCCCCAGGACCGGCACCCCCAGATCGAAGATTCCGGGGTCGGCCGTGGGGCTGCCAGGCTCGTAGATGCTGGAAGGACCGCCGGAGAGAATGAGGCCCTGGGGACCGCGGTCCTTGATCGCCGCCAGCGGCGTGCCGGGTGGAAGAATCTGGCAAAACACACGGTTCTCGCGCACGCGCCGGGCGATCAGCTGGTTGTACTGGGAGCCGAAGTCGATGATGATGATCATGGGACCTCTTTCTGTGCCCGGCCCCGACCACCGGGCGGGGAAAAACAGCGCCGCCGGCGGGCCAACCTCCACCCGGCCTGCGGCGCAAGCGCCCTGGCGGGCGCAGGTTGAAGACTCCTCGCGCGGACGAGGCGAGCCGGCCGCCCCGCGCTCCGTCCCGCGGGTGGAGTTGAGCGTGTCGTGTCTTACGACTGACGCCAATAACCGTTTGCGATTGCATGCCGAATATGTTAAAGACGCCCGCAAAAGTCAACCGGAAAATAAGGACGTTCGCCCGCCGTGGCCGACGGCCGCGAGGATGATAGGAGGAGCCCACCCGATGTACGACAGCAGTGACTTGCGCAAAGGCTTGAAGATCGAATACGAGGGCGAGCCGTATATCGTCGTCCAGTTCGATTTCGTGAAACCCGGCAAAGGGCAGGCGCTCTACAAGTGCCGCCTCAAGAACATGCTGACCGGTGCCCAGTTCGAGCGCAACTTTCGCTCGGGCGAAAAATTCGGGGAGCCCAACTTGGAGGAAAAAGAGATGGAATTCCTCTACAAGGAAGCCACCTCTTACTGCTTCATGCACACCACCACCTTCGAACAGGAGTTCGTGGGGGAGGAGCAGGTCGGCGAGGCCAAGCACTTTCTGAAGGAAAACACGGTCTGCACCGTGCTCTTCTACAAGGACCTCCCGATCAGCATCACGATCCCGATCTTCATGCACCTGCGCATCGTCAAATCCGACCCCTGGGTAAAGGGGGACACGGCCTCGGGCGATTCCAAACCGGCGACCCTGGAAACCGGCCACGTGGTGCAGGTACCGACCTACATCGAAGCGGGGACCCTCATCAAAGTCGATACGCGCACGGGGACCTACGTCGAGCGCGTGAAGGCGTGAGCGGGTGAGCGCCGGCGCGGTCGGGGGATCTTACGGGGCCCGGCCGGCGCCGCAGGCCGAACGTCAGGCGGCAGGCCCCTTCGGTTCGTGCTTCAAAAAAAACTGCAGTTTGATCGGCCCGATGTCGATAACGTCCAAGTCCTGGAGCCGCTGCGAGGTTTTGACCTTGAGGCCGTTGATCCGGGGTTTGGCGATCCCGCCGCCGCGGCTAAGGTAGTAGCCGCCCGGCCGCCGGCTGACGGTGGCGGCCGCCCAACCGACCCAGAGCCCCTTCACGACGATTTCCGAAGAGGGGTCCTTGCCGATCCGGATCAGATCCCCGTTGAGGACGAGCTTGCCGTAACCGCCGGCGAGGTAGGTGAGGGCGCCGACCTCCTCGGGGCGGCGCAGAAGGGGCTGCGGCACCTGCGGCCCGCTTTTGCGGACCATCGACCGGTAGGTGCTGGTGTCCATGACCATGGTCTGGTCGATCGTCGGGGCGGAGGATGCGCAGGCGCCCGCATCGTCCTCCGCGGCGTAGAGCAGCAGGTGCTTGCCGATGTTGATCACATCCCCCGGCTTCAACCGGTGGGAGGTGACAAGCTGCTCGTTCACGAACGAGCCGTTCTTGCTCTGCAGGTCCACCAGGACGAAATCGTACCCCACCGTATCGATCTTGGCATGGTGGGCCGAAACGGCCAGGTTTTCGATCACGATGTCGTTGTCCTTGCGGCGCCCGATGGTCAGCGCCCGGCGGCCGCGTGGCGACGATCGACAAAATTTCAGGCGGCGGCACCTTGTTGCTCAAGCCGTCGGAGCAGAGCACCACGAGGTCGTTGCGGTAGAGGTCGATCTCGCACAGATCGGCGTCCACAGCCGGCTTGGGGCCGAGCGCCCGGGTGAGCACGTTGCCGAAAAACGGGTCACAGACCTCCGATTGGATCTCCTCCTGAAGCGTGTGCGGGACGGAGAGGGCATCGATGCCGCCGTTGCGCACAAGGTAGATCGGGCTGTCGCCGATGTTGGCGGCGATCACCCGGTCTTCGGCAAAGTACACGGCGGCAA